>JACZYV010000010.1:0-33096 GCA_022570905.1 Chloroflexota bacterium | reverse complement strand
TGAAAGCTGAGATCATGGGCATCGGGACCGAGCTGCTGATGGGGGAGTTGACCGACACCAACTCATCTTGGATCGCCAGCCGGCTGCCGGCCCTGGGCATAGAGCTCCAATGGGTCTCCATCATCGGCGACGACCTCCTCAGGCTTACGGAGGCGTTCAAGAGCGGGATGGAGCGCTCAGACATCATATTCACCACCGGCGGACTGGGCCCCACCCAGGACGACCTCACCAGGGAAGCAGTCGCCGCGGCCTTTGAAGAGACCCCCGCCGTTCAACAAGAGGTGGTGGACAGCCTTGAACGTTACTTCGCCGCCCGTGGCACGCCCATGCCCCAGCACAACATCAAACAGGCCAATCTGATCCCTTCAGCCCGGTTCATACCCAACCGCAACGGCACCGCGCCCGGTTGGTGGGCGGAACGAGACGGCAAGATAATCATCTGCCTGCCCGGACCGCCGGGCGAGAACCGGTCCATGTGGGAGGAGCAGGTGGAGCCCCAATTGGCCGAACTGATCGAAGACGAAGTGACCATCACCCGCAACATCAAGACGATGGGAATGTCCGAAGGCGCCGTTGATGAGATAATCTCCGAGTTTTTCGGCGTCGATAACCCCTATCTGGGCATCTACTCCAAGGCTGACGGCATCCATCTTAGGATCATCGCCCGGGCCCGGAATAGCCAGTCGGCCCAAGCGTTGATCGCGCCTGTGGAAAAGGCGATCCACGAGCGGTTGGGCGAGTACATCTGGGGCTACGACGATGAGACCCCGGAACAGGCCGCCGGCAAGGCCCTTTTGGAAAAGGGTCTGAGCCTGGCCGTCATGGAGATGTGCACCGGAGGCGCCTTGGCCAATAGCATCACCGACGGCCCCGACAGCATGAAATATTTCAAGGGCGGCAGCGTCGCTTACGACGGCGCCGCTCTGAAAGCCTGCGGAGTCCCCGCCGAGGTCATGGAAAAACACGGGGTGGTGAGCCAGCAAACGGCCAACGCCATGGCCGAGACAGTGCGCCGCAACCTCAACGCCGACCTCGGAATCGCCGTGACCGGAGTGCCCGGGCCAGGCGAGCTCGAGGGGAAACCCCTGGGACTCGCCTACATCTCCGTCACCAACGGCGAAAAGACCCGCGAGATGGAGATGCGCCTGCCACCCCGGCGGGTGACCATCAAACGCCGGGTCCCGAACCAAGCGCTGATCGAACTGCGCCGGTTGGTGGAAGAGACCGCCTAGAGCGATTAACGGACGCTCCGGCATAGTCTGAAATCCAGAGAGACCGCCAAATGGCGCGCAGGGGCAATTCATCTGGACCGGGTCCCACCTTGGCTCTAAGCCAACGTCGTAGGCGCGGGTTTCCAACCCGCCCAGACATTCGTAATCCACGATTGCCTCCGCCTAGAGTTGCGTGAGGCATCCTCCCTTTACCCAGTGATCCCTTCCATCGGGCAATCACTGCGGCAAATTAATAGGGCGGGTTGGAAACCCGCACCTACTATAAAACCCCTTTCGGCGTAAAGAACCCCCACAAAACCGCTCGTCCTGAGCCCGTCGAAGGACCGGTCTGGTAAGCGTGACTGATTCCCGAGAGGTGGTTCGACGGGTCCGATTCCATCGAGACTCTCGACCACGGTCGGAGCTCACCACGAACGGACCACTGGACAACGGCACTAACCGGACTCTGGGGAACGCTGTAATGACGAGGTAGAAAAAATAGAGGGCCGTCCCCATTCCATCGGGACGGCCCTCTTCTTATCAAGCTTCCAGCTTTGCCGGCTACCTCACGCTGGTGAGTTGCCGGTAGAGCATCGGCAGCCGCTCCGGCA
Source organism: Chloroflexota bacterium (assembly GCA_022570905.1). GTDB lineage: Bacteria > Chloroflexota > Dehalococcoidia > Lucifugimonadales > UBA3495 > UBA9611. The sequence continues at coordinate 31,274 of JACZYV010000010.1, read as the reverse complement.
GGGACCAGATGTCGGTCAGCACTTCGTAGCCCATGTCCCCGCACATGCTCTTCAGGTAATCGTGGCCCGCCTTGTCCACGGTGAGACAGAACGGGGTGATGTCCTTACGGCGGGCTTCCACCAGCGCCATGTGCGTGTCGTGAACGGCGTATTCCTTCTCCACGCCCTCACGGCTGTAGCCCCGGTCCTGGGGCCGGCCATCGCTGATCAGGAACAAGATCTTGGTCCTGGCGTCCTGATTCTCCAACTTGGTTGTTGCGTGACGGATTGCGGCCCCCATGCGCGTTGCGTGCAGCGGGGTGATCTTGTCGATCCGGCGCTTGACCTTGTCGCTGAAATCCTCATCGATGTCCTTGATTACGTAGAACTCCACATTCTCCCGGCCATAGCCTGAGAAGCCGTAGATCCCGTAGGTGTCGCCGATGGACTCCAGGGCGTTTATCAGGAGCGTCGTGCCCTCTTTCTCCAGGTCGATGATCCGCTTGTAATTGCGGCGCACCAGCCCTTCCCGGCGGCGGCGCAGCCAGACCATGTACTCCACTGGGTCGTCCGGGGCGTCACGGTCGTCCACCGTCTGGCGGCCTTCGTCTATGGCCTCGGCGGTTGAGGCGCTCATGTCCAGGAGGAAGACCACGGCCACCTCCCGGCGGTTCCGGTTCCGGTGCCAGTAGATCTTTTCGTCGGGCGGAACACCCATCTTCAGGTCGCACCAGGCTTCCAGGGCCGCGTTCAAATCGATGTCCTCACCGTCTAACAGCCGGTACGTCTTGCGCATGCTCTCCGGCACGATCATTTCGAACTGGCGGCGGATATGGGTGGCCAGCGATGAATAGGTCTTCAGTGTCTCATGGTAAAAGGAGGCGTCGCCTTCCTCCACCATCTTCTCTTTGACGATGCACCATCGGGGTTTGTAGTCGTTGGCGCGGAAATCCCATTCATCATAAACGAAGGTCTCGGGCTCCCGGGCTTCCAACTCACCGCCGCTGTCATCATCGTGCAGCAGCGGTCCATAGCCCTCTCCCGGCTGGGAATTGGGCGGCGGGGCGCCCGCTTCCTTCATGATGTTCTGGGCGAACATGCTCACGTTGCTGTCCACTTCGCCCTGTTCGGCATCCAGTTCCAACTCGGGGCTCTCCTGAAGCAGTTGCTCCAGCATCTCCTGGGTCATGGGCTGGGCCTCGCCTTGATCGCCGCTGTCGGCCTGCAGCTTGGTCAGCAGTTGGACCATCTCAGGCTTGAAGTCGCCACGGTAGTCCACCGGGTCGGGAGACTCGTACGAATCTCCGTCGCCACTGTCGGAAGAGGCGTCCATCCCGGCCTGCAACTGGTCCACCAGGGATTGAAAGTCCTCTTCAGAAAAGTCGCCCGTTTCCTCCAGGTCCTGTTCCTCGAACTGGTCCTCCTCTTCCTGCTGGTTGGGGACGCGGGAGATAACCTCGTAGGCCCTGAGAGTGGCCTCCGCCGTGTCTTCCACATTGGCGGCGGCGGTGCGTAGCTGATGGAGGATCCTGGAGAGCATCTCGGCCGCTTCCTGGTACTCTTTCGCCACCGGCAGGTCTTGGAACTGGTCCAGGCTCATGTGGATCAGAAGCTCCACCATACCCTGCTGCAGCGGCATATCTTCGATACGTTGACGCTTCTCCAGAGTCTCGTTCTGGACGCGGGAGGAAGCGGCCCGGATGCCCGGGTATTCCACTTTGATCCGGTAATCCAGACGGCAGTCCTCTAAAACCGTGAAGATGTCGAAAACCAGGCGGCCGTTCTCAAAGATATCCAAGAACCGGCCGATGTCGGTGAAGGTCCGCATGTTTCCCGCGTCATTGGGGTCTACATATGCCGGCGTCATGTCCACATCGCCCTCTGCTCCCGAGGTCAGGAGCCGGGCGGCCATCTCGTAGGATTCGCGGGCTGCCGCCCGTTGCTCCTCTTTGCGTTGCAACGCCTTCTGTTCCATCTCATGGCGGCGGTCTTCAAACTGGGTGGCCGCCTTCTCAAATTCGTATCGGAAGCTGCCGAACTCCAGGTGAGATACCTGATGGGTCGAGACCACCTTGAACCAGGAGAAGTTGTCCTGCTTGTTGGGATAGTGGTCCACCACCGGGGGCAGGAATATCTTGGTTCCGTCGGTTGATGCCGAGTCCTCGTCCACCCAACCGATGTTCCGTCGCACCAATTCCTGGGTGTCGAATATCTCCAGGCCGGTGCCCGCCAGCGCCTGGCAATACAGGCGCAAGATACCCTTTACCCGGTCTAGTTCAAGGCTCGAGGACAAAGTCTCCAGCATCGACTCCGAGGTGTTGGACTCTATCTTGAAGAAGGCGATGCCGCTTTCTGGGTTCTCTTGGAGCAGGTGCGCCCCATGTTGAAACCAGGTATCCAGCTGACTGACCGTGATGCGGTTCAGGACGGTGTCCAGGCTTCTCAGGAAGGGCGGAACGGCATCTGGGGTGATCACCACCAGGGCGTCGCAGAGGTCCAGTATGTAGCCCTGAGACCCCTGAGGCACTTTGCTCAGGGCCTGGGTGCCGTCGGATAGGAACCGGGAGGTGTTCCGCAGGCCCACCTTGGCCAGGCGCTCGCCCAGCTTCAAGAACCGGCCCGTCTGGCTCTCGTCCACCAACTGCAGAGCTCTAGGCACCAATTCCAGGCAGGTCTTGACCTCCCGCCAACTGGTGTCGATCAGGGCGCGGGACATGGCCAAGAAAGGCTCCCGTTCCCGGCCCATGGCGGGCAGGACATCCCGTCCCAATACCAGGCACTCGCCGGCGACGTCGTAACTCTTATAAGACAATGCTTCGATCAATGAAGCGAAGACTTCCACGTCCCAGAAGGGCAGGTTCCGTACCAGGTCAGGGCTGACCTCGAAGAACTTGGCGGCCAGTGTGCTGGACTTCCAGGTGCCCTTATAAAGGCTGCGGCCGAGGCCGGCCCAACGGGGGATGTACTGGGGACGCAGGTTGGGGACTATGGAAACGCTGGCTTTGAAGAACGACACCGCCAGGGTGGGCGAGTCTTGGGCCAGGTAGGTGCCGCAACGGGCCCATTGCATGAACGACGGGAAGGACAGGAATTTGCTTACCTCGGGGCTGACCCGGTAATACTCGATGGCCGACTCCCAAGAGCGTACCGTCTGGGTGCCGATGGTCAGGCCCTCTTTGGCCCAGAGACCGATCTCTTCTTCGCCAAAGGATTCTTTTACTGTTTCGTTGGCCTCGTGATAGGCCTCAAGCACCGCCGGTGGCAGCTTCGCCAGTTCGCTCTCAATCTCGGAAATAGGACCACTAGTCAACTTGGCGTCCCTCGCTTTCTAGTCTGTCATCTAGGATATCGATGCAACTCTGGAGGATTCTGGCAGTCGCCCCAAAAACGACGTGTTCTCCGTGGACATATGAGTAGGAGGTCACCGGTTGCCCGTTCTCCCAACGCGTTTCGACCCGGCGGTTGGCCGGGTCAATCAACGCGGGAACCGGGAACTCCAATACCTCGGCAATCTCGATGGCGCTTGGATTGAATGTGTAGGGGTATTCTATGGTGCCGGCGAATACCTGCACCCGGAAATTGCTGCGAGTGGCTACCTCATCCATCTCACCGATAACGGTGATGTCCTCCCGCTTGATTCCCATCTCTTCTTCGGTCTCGCGGAGGGCTGTTTCCAACGCGTCCCGGTCTTCCGGGTCTCTGGCGCCTCCGGGGAAGGAAATCTCCCCCTTGTGGTGCTCCACCTGCTCCGACCGCTTGTTCAATAGGATACAGTATTCGCCGTCTTTGGGGTAAAAGAGGACCATAACGGCTGAAGGCGTCAATCCAGCGCCATCGACCCTTTCCACGACGCGGTTCGCCAGGGCCCGTTTCAAAAGCTCCGGCGGGGTCTGACCCATGTGGTCTCCTACTCGAAGATGGAAGTCGTCACTTCCTCGAGACTGCGTTGCAGTTCCTTGTCGTCGGTCAAGGTCCAAACGATGGCCACCTGGCAGGCGCGGCGCGGGGAGATTCCTTCCGACATCAACCGTGCGGCGTAGATCAGCAGACGGGTGCTGGCGCCCTCTTGCAGGCCGTGTTCTTCCAGATTGCGAATCTTCTCACCCAGCTTGGCCAGGGATTCGGAATGTTCCTTGGAGCAGCCGCTCTCCCGCTGGACGATCTCAGCCTCGATATCGGCCGGAGGATAATAGAACTCGATGGAGATGAACCGCTGGCGGGTGCTGTGTTTCAGGTCTTTAAGCGCGCTCTGATATCCGGGGTTGTAGGAGACGCAGAGCAGGAACCGGTCGTCGGCCTCGATGATGGAACCGGTCTTCTCGATGGGCAGGATGCGCCGGTGGTCGGTCAGCGGGTGGATCAACACCGTGGTGTCTTTCCGGGCCTCCACCACCTCGTCTAGATAGAGGATCGCCCCGTTTTTGACTGCACGGGTCATGGGGCCATCGATCCAGCGGGTGCCGTTGGCATCCAGCAGGTACCGGCCCACCAGGTCGCTGGCGGTGAGGTCTTCATGGCAGGCGATGGTGATCAGGGGGACGCGAATCTCGCCGTCTTTCAGGCTATTCTTTTTCCCTCCCTTATCCGTGACCGTCGCCATGGGGCGGCCCAATTGCCAAGCCATGTATTCCACGAACCTGGTCTTGCCGCAGCCCGTTGGACCCTTCAACAACACCGGGATGTGCTGACGGTAAGCGGCGGTGAATACCTCGATCTCATCGCCGATCGGCCGGTAATAAGGTTCGTCCCTAACCAGGAACTCCTCGATCGCGTACTCTTTGTAAGTTTTTTCTGCCGTTTTAGCCATTATGTTTTTCCGGTCCTTTTTTTATCCCCGCTATAGCGCAATCTCTGCTAAACCGAGACCCGGCGGTCCCACAACTCTTTGATGGCGCTTTTTAGTCCCGCCATGTCGCCTGAATTGTCAATGACAAAGTCCGATCTCTCAAGCCGCTCGGCGCGGTCCATCTGGGAAGATATCCGTTTGCGGGCTTCTTCTTCGGATAGGCCGTTGCGCTGCTTGAGCCGCTCTAATACTAAATTTTCCGGGGAATCGGTGACCCACACTTCTTCCACCAAGGAATCCCATCCGGCCTCAAAGAGCAGGGCCGCCTCCACCACCACCACATCAACCCCTTGGCTGCGCAGGACCTCGATCTTGTCCGCAACCATCCGCGCCATCCGCGGATGCATGATCTGGTTCAATTTTTCCAGTTGACCGGCATCGGAGAACACTATTTCTCCCAATTTGCGCCGGTCGATCTCCCCGTCTTCCTGCAGGATCCCGTCACCAAAGGCGGCAACAACCTGTTCCCATGCCTCAGTGTTGGGGGTATAGGCCTCATGGCCCACCTGGTCGGCACTGATAAGCGAGGCTCCCAGCGCCTCCAAATGACGAGCAGCTTCACTCTTGCCGGTGCCGATGCTGCCCGTTAACCCTATTACCAACATTAATCTTTAAACCGGCCCTCTGGTGGTTACCCTTTCGGGATACCGTTGGACCAAGCTCCCATAGGCCTGGGTCACATCGAGCCATTCTACCAACGCGACTGCGACCGGTCAACATGATTTGAGGTGGTTACCCAGCAGCAATCAACGACTTTCATCGCCCAACGGATGAATACTAACGCCCCTGGCCAATTTTCGTTATGTAAATGATATCCCCGCCGTGGACCATTCCATGCGCCGGCGCCGGTTGTCAAATTTCTATATACATTCGTCCCCAACGGGACTGATAGGTGGACTGGAGGCTGGTGAATAAAGTTTGGTACTCGTCCGTGTCTATGGGAACGGTGGTCATTATGACCGCGTCTTCGCGGTTGTCGGAATAATATGCTTTGCGGATTCCAACCGACTTGAAGTTGTATTTCTGGTACAGACGGTGGGCGATGAAGTTGGAGACGCGGGCCTCCAGGGTCATCACCTTGGAGCCGTGCTCAATGGCGGCTTTGAGTGAGCCGATGAGCAGTAGTTCTCCGACGCCCCGGCCCCGCAGGGTCTCTTTCACGGCTATCTCGGTGATATGCGCCTCGTCACCCTGGTACCAAACACTGACGTATCCGACGATGTCGAAGGCTTCGTCACCGCCTCCGGATTCTCCGTTGGAGGAGAAGCCCAACCGCCCAAGCACCCGCGCCCAAAGTTTGGGGGGCCGTTGATCTTCTTCTTGAGCCGATTGGTCAGAATCAATCTCGGCCAATATCTCTTCGGACGAAACATCTTCGTCGAAACACGCCACCAAGTAATTGGCGCGTTTGTTGTTCAGGTCGCGTTTGAAAGACGAACTAACCCATAGTGGGGAAAACGCTTCTTTTTCGATGGCGACGACCTGGTCGATATCATCTACTTGAAGCCGCCGGACCGAAACAGGTAGGGATTCTTGCAATTGGACCGCGCTGCGGGCTTGAATCTTTGTTTGAAAAACCGGGGTGACAAAGCCAGGCGTCATCCAGTCTGGCAGTGCTGATTTTAACATAATCGGTCGGCTTCGTAGTCGTGGGCCGGACCTCCGATGCCTTTAAACTTTGGGTAGAGCGATGGGGCCAAAGTGGTTGCATCAAGGAATCGAGGCAGCAGGCGCCGGTTGCGGGCGCCGAATGCCAGGCAATAGAGGGAACAACATGAATCGGCAGTGGCTGGCGATGGCGTTGATAACGGCGGTCATAGGGCTGTTGGCGGCATGCGGCGGAGAAGAGCAACCCGTGCCCACCGCCGTGCCTGAAACAACGGCCAAGCCCGTTCCGAATATCGAACCTCAGACCCAAGCCCTGATGCTGCGTCTCACCTCCCCCGAGGTCAATCTGGTCACCAGCTTGGACCGGATATCCGTGACCGGCGTAACCTCCCCTGATGCCACCCTCAGCGTGAACGGACGCCTGGCCCTCCCAGACCCTGAGGGCAGGTTCTCCATCAGCTTTGATCTCCTGGGCGCCGGGAACCCGCTATTGATCGAGGTGATCGCCACCGCCATCACCGGGGAAACCGAGTCTCTGGTGCGCCCAGTCATCTTCTTGGATGATTCCCGCGGTTCAGGCCGGTCCGGAGTATTCGGTACCGTGGAGTCGGTTACACCTTCGAAAATCACATTGGAGACCGGTTCAGGTCCCGTCACCCTTTCCATAGACGACGGCACCGCCGTCGCGATCCACGGATGGAAATCGCCATCCGTATCCAACATTACCTCTGGCGCCCTGGTGGCCATAATGGCCGATGGGCCACGTGCTTTATCGGTTCTCGCCGTCCTGGGCCGGCCGGCGCGGACCCGGCATTTCACCGGGATAGTGGCCGCATCAGCTCCCGCCGGCTCGGTTGGCGCAGGCTCAAGTGATGTTCGAAATATCACGCTTCGGGACGACTCCGGACGGCAGATCACGGCCATCGCCGCGGAAACATTGACGGATGCATTGAACGGTGCGCCGGTCGGCGAAGTGGTGACCGCCGTCCTGGAACAAGACCTATCAACCGGGAGCCTGACCGTCACCGCCATCGACCGGGCGCTCGCGTCAGCCGAACGGCTCTACGAGGCTCTGGCACTGAACCAAAAGATCGACTCTCCTCAGGCCACCGCCAACATCACGAACCTGCGCTGGCGATTGGCCGAGCACGGCGTGCGCAATCTCTCCATCCTGGTCAACAACCAGCCATACGAGGGCTGGCGGGAGGCTCTCGCCGGCGCTGAGGGCGCCTATACCAGACTATTCTCTGAGCACCACATCGGAGCGCCGTCCGCCGACGTCACCGGTTTGGTTACAGCGATTGAAAACGCAATGGGCGGCAGCGGAACAAGACAGGTTACGATTCAGCCCGCGTCAGGGCAGGCGGTGATGGTTAAGATCTCCGATACCACTCCGGTGGCCCTTTTCGGAGAGCGGATCAGGTCCGGCCAGTTGGACCTGGCCAGCCGGATCACTGTCCGGTACGCCATCTCCGGGAATGACGCCAACCGGGTCACGGTGATGGCCGGCAACACCTTGTCCGACGATGCCTCTGCCAAACTTGCCGCCCGCGCCGGCCTGGGGGAGGTCCAGGGAACCCTGATGGACGTGCGGGCAACTGCAGCTTTAATCACGATATTGGACCCCGCCACCGGACAACCGGTCACCTTACAAACCGGGGGACAATCCGCCGGCCGATTCCCCGGGGCCGCCGTCTATCGGGACGGAAACCCCGTTGACTTGGATCCGTCCATGGAAGGGTCCAACGTATTCGCCCGTTTCGACCCTGCTTCCCACCGTTTGCTGGAATTGGAGTCCCTGAAGCCACTCAGCGGTGAGGAACTGGTGAGCGGCGTGGTCCACAGCTTCATCCCGAAGTTTGCCGATGGCAATCTCACCATCAGGACAACCGATGGCCGGTTGCGGTCGTTCACCCATAATGCAGGCACCTCCATCCGCCGTGACGGCCTGCGTGTGTCCATCCAAGACGTGCGGCTGGGCGACCTGGTACGGCCCAACACCAGGGTCCGCCTATCGGACGGCACCGGAGGACAGGCGCGGGAGATAGTTGTGCTCAGCCTGAAAGCGCCGCAGCCGGGACTGACCACCGGCGTCATCAGGGGGCTGACTGGCGGGTTTGGCGGCCAAGTACGGGTCACCGTTTCGAATATATGGTTGGACCTGATCAGTTTGAAGGTCACCTCCCAGACCGCGATCACCCAATTGGGCCTGACACTGGGCGCGCAGGACCTGAAGGTGGGACAGAATGTGGCTCTTGCGTCTTACGACTTAGTGACACTGGAGGCCGGGATCTTGGTGGTGGACCCGCCCAGGGAATCCACCAGGGCCAGCATCGCCACCGGAAATAGATAGCCGGTAATAGAAAAAAGGAAGTATCTAGCTCTTTAACCGGCCGGGCGCACCGTGCCGTACTGTCCATCGAAGCCCGGCACGATCTCAACCTGACCGTCCCTGACTTTGGTCACGGCGATGGCCAGGGCCTCGCCACCGGCCCGCTCAAGGTCGTCGTAACCGATCTGGGTCAATACCCGTATCTCTCCTCCCAGTTCGCCGCAGATGCGGTGGTAGGCCAGACCCACCGATCTGGCCGCCCGGCCTTTGCCCATGGTCTGGGCCAACAATTCAATCAGCGGCGCCAACTTGGTATACGGACGTTTTTCTTTTCCATCTCGTGGTGTTTCATCCGGTCTTTCATCCCGAGACAATTCCCGCACCCGGTGCAGGACGCCCAAGGTCAAAGGCCGGCCACATCGGGGGCATCTCGTCCCGGTCCGGCCGGTCTCATCTGGAGTCTGGCTGATTCCACATCTGCGGTGTCCGGTCAGGTGGTACTTCCCCTCTTCAGGAAAGAACTCCATGGTCCGTTCCACCCTGTTGTCCTTAAGTCCGGCAGCCAGGTCCCGGTAACCAGCTTCGCCGCCAAATACCGTCAACTCGCGGCCCATATTGGCCAGGGAATGGGCGTCTGAGAAGGATACGATGGTCTTTCCAGCCAGACCGGGCACGCCCCAATTCATCTCCGGGTCGCTGGACAACCCCGTTTCCACCGCGGAGATATGCCGCGCCATATCCCCGAAACACTCATCCAATGCGTCGAACCCGGACTTGGAACCCAGCATCCCGTACCAGGGGGTCCAGATGTGGGCCGGGACCACCATGCAGGCCTCGTCGATTTCCAATAACCGGGCCGTCAGCTCCCGGGCTGAAGCCTTGACCGTGGGCCGGCCGTCGCCGTTCAGCTTGGAATCCAGCTTTATGAGCATCTCGCGGATGCCACGGACCGCCTCGAATCCCGGGGCGAAGACCAGCAGGTGGACCCGGCGGGAACGGTCTCCCTGTCTGTAAACGCAACTAAGTTCCGTTCCCAGAACGAATCTCACACCGTCAAATTCATAATCCCGGTCCCCTGCCGGCGTCAGATTTTCCTCCAGTTCGGCCAGCCAGGCGGGATGGGTGAAATCGGCGGTGGACAAAAGTTCGATTCCCTTGACCTTGGCCCATGCAGCCATGTTTGCCAAGGTCAGGCGCTTGCTGCAGGCGTAGGCGTAGCGGGAATGCAGATGAAGATCAGCGGTGAATGCCATGCCGGCAGTCTAGCATGGGGCATTTGCGGGGAAGCCGGGCTTCCTCGGCGTTGGCGTTCTGAAACTTGACCGTTGGCAGGCGCGGTTCTATCCTTTATGGCGTGCCGGTCCGGTGACCATCACCGGCGGCGATCAGAGGAGATATTAATGCCTGCCAAAGAGATCATCCGCGACGAGGCGGCCCAACGAGCGCTGTTAAACGGCATAAACACGGTCGCCAACGCCGTGAAATTGACCCTGGGTCCCAAGGGCCGAAACGTCATTCTCGAGAAGAAATGGGGCGCCCCCGTCATCACCAACGACGGCGTGACCATCGCCAAGGAGATTTCCCTGCCCGAATCCTTTGAGAACATGGGCGCGCAATTGATCAAAGAAGCCGCCGCCAAGACCAACGAGGTGGCGGGTGACGGGACGACCACAGCCACCATCCTGGCCCAGGTGATGGTCCAAGAGGGCATCAAGAACGTGGCCGCCGGCGCCGACCCCATGGCCATCAAACGGGGCATCGACAAGAGCGTGGCGGCGGTCGTGGCTGAATTGGGGAAGATCTCTAACTCTATCGAGGGACGGGACCAGATGGCCCAGGTGGCCTCGGTTGCCGCCAATAGCCAGGAGATCGGGAACATGCTGGCCGACGTGCTGGACAGGGTTGGCGTCCAGGGTGTCGTCACCATCGAAGAGAGCAAAGGCGTCGAGTCCGAAACTGAGTACGTCGAGGGTATGAACTTCGACCGCGGCTACATCAGCCCCTACTTCGTCACCAACCCCGAGCGGATGGAAGCCATCATCGAGGACCCGTATGTCCTGATAACCGACAAGAAGATCTCCTCCGCCGCCGAGTTGGTCCCCCTTCTGGAGCAGGTCCTCCAGGTCAGCAAAAGCCTGGTGATCATCGCCGAGGACATCGACGGCGAGGCCCTGGCCGTGTTGGTAGTCAACCGGCTGCGTGGAACCCTTAACTGCCTGGCGTTGAAGGCTCCCGGCTTTGGCGACCGGCGCAAGGCAATGTTGGAAGACATCGCCGTGCTCACCGGAGGCCAGGTGATCTCCGAAGAAACCGGCCGCCGTCTGGACCAGGCAACGGTCGCCGACCTGGGCCAGGCCCGGCGGATCGAGTCGACCAAAGACCGGACCACCATCATCGACGGCAAGGGCTCGTCCGACGACATCAAGGGCCGCACCGAGCAGATCAAGGTCCAGATCGAAGAGACGACCTCTGAATACGACAAAGAAAAGCTGCAGGAACGGCTGGCCAAGCTGTCCGGCGGAGTCGCCGTGGTGAAGATCGGCGCGCCCACCGAGCCGGAGCTTAAGGAGCGCAAAGCCAAGGTTGAAGACGCCCTGTCGGCCACCAGGGCCGCCATCGAAGAAGGCGTTCTCCCCGGCGGCGGTGTAGCCTACATCCGGGCCATCTCAGCCCTGGACAAACTGACCCTGCCCGACAACGAAAGCGTGGGCAAGAACATCTTGAAGAAAGCGCTGGAGATGCCCCTCCGTATCATCGCCAGCAACTCGGGCCACGAAGCCGCGGTGGTGCTGAACGAGGTCCGCAATAACGACACGGCGAACTTTGGTTACGACGCCGCGGCCAACGACTACGGCGACATGGTGGCCAAAGGCATCATCGACCCGACCAAGGTCACTCGCGCCGCCCTAGAGAACGCCGCCAGCGTGGCCTCGATGATTCTCACCGCCCAGACCCTGATCTCCGAGGAACACGAAGAGAAACCAGACGATCACGGCCACCACCACTAGGCCGTCCGATTACTCAGAGAAACTAAAAAGGGTCCGCCTGAGGCGGACCCTTTTTAGTTTGTTCCTAAGCCCCTTCGTCATTCCAGAAAAAGCCGGAAGGAAAGGAAAGGAGCGGCGAAAAACCGTAGGGGCGTCGTCGGCTCGATGTCGTTCGCGGCCGTAGGGGCCATAGCGGACCCTGGATTCCTTATGCGTAGCGCAGCAACACCTCGGCCAATTCCTGGGGATGCTGGGCCATCACTTGGTGGCAAGACTCGATCTCCACCGTTTCCACGCCCTCGAAACGTTCGGCGATGCGTGACTGGGCGTCAGGAGGGATGATCTTGTCCTGGGTAAGCACGATATAGGTCACCGGGCAGGGCAACTCCGAGTTCTCCATGGGCAACCGTGATTTGAGCACTCTGGTTGGCAGCGGGCCAAGGAACCCCATAAGCTGCACCACCTCCATGGTGTCCATACCGTTGCACAGGTACCCGTAGATGGCTTGGCTGGGCAGTTTCAACTCCTGGCGGGAGAGCGAACTGAGCATGGATAACAGTTTGAAAGCGGTCCGTGTCCTCGCCGGGCAGGCGCTGAGCAACGGACGCTGGGGGGCGGGAATGATCCCGGCCACCAGAACCACCCGTTTTGGCGGAACGGTCATCTCGCTGGCCGCCTGGACCACCAGGCTCCCGGAGAACCCATGTCCCACCAGCACCAGGTCCTTCAACTGCTCCCGGTCCACCGCCCGTGTGATGGCCTGGACGCACTCCTCCAACCGCACCGCGGCAGTGTCTCCGTCAGCGTCCGCGCCGTGGCCGGGCAGGTCAAGAGGGTGTACCCGGTTGGCCCGGCGGCGTTTGTACAATGTGGGCGGGTGCTCCTCCGGGGCGGTCAGATATCCCCAGACCGGGCCCCAACTCCAGGCCCCCTGTCCCGCGCCGTGCACCAGTAGATAGTCGGTCATCCAGCTCCCCTATCCATGTTTATAGATAACTCAGCTTCGAGTCTCCCGGTTGATCAAGTGGCAACAGCGAACCGCAGCGCGTCCAGAAGCGGCCCATCCTCTTCGGGCAACACCGTGCGCGGGTCCAACAAGACCCGGTCCTCTTCGATCCGGGCGATCACCGGGGTGCTGCCGGCACGCAGGCGCCGCATGACTTCTTCCGCGCCCGATGCCTGGCAGTCCAGAGAGAGCACCCATGACGGCAGAGTTTCTCCAGGCAGGCTGCCGCCGCCGACCGTGGAACGGCTCTTCTCCACCGAAGAGGGACATTCCAAGCCCACCTGCCACGACTTGGCCCTCTTCTTGAGGGCGGCCTCGGTCATGGCGATCATGCGCCAGACCGGTATCTCTCGCTCCGCTTCGCCCTTAAGGTAATGGGCCAGCGTCGCGGTCAGGCTTGCCAGACTCATCTTGTCGATGCGCACCGCCCGGGCCAACGGGTGACGGGCCAGCAGGTCAACCAAGTCTTTCTTGCCGACGATGATGCCCGCCTGCGGCCCGCCTAAAAGCTTGTCTCCCGAGAAGAAAACCAATCCAGCGCCGTCTTTGATACTCTCCTGGGGTGTCGGTTCGTGGGCCATCCCATATTTCTCGGTCAATAGAAGGCTGCCGCTGCCCACGTCATGGAGCACCGGGATACCCCGTCTTTGGCCCACCTCCACCAGATCGGATATGTCCACCGACGCGGTGAACCCTTCCACCCGGAAATTACTGGTGTGAACCTTCAAAAATGCGGCTGTGCTCTCAGTAACAGCTTCATCATAATCGCGCACGTAAGTGCGGTTGGTGGTGCCAACATCGACCAGGGTTGCGCCGCTCTGGCGCAGCACGTCCGGGACTCGAAAGCCGCCGCCGATCTCCACGGCTTCAGACCGGGAGACCACCACCTCTTTGCCGGAGGCCAGGGCCGTGAGGCCCAGGAGCATGGCCGAGGCGTTATTGTTCACCGCCAGGGCCGCTTCCGCCCCGGTAAGTTGGCGCAAAAGAGACTGCACCTGCGCCTGCCGGGAACCGCGGCGGCCGGTGGCAAGGTCAAGCTCCAGATTGGAATACCCCTGGGCCGCCTGGTTGGAAGCCTCGATGGCGGCGCGGCTCAAGGGCGCGCGCCCCAGGTTGGTGTGGATCACCACTCCGGTGGCGTTGATCACCTGCCGCGGTTCGGCCCGCATCGTGTCGTCTATCCGCCGGCGGACCGTCGTGGCAACCTGGTCAACATCGGGTGGGTCGCCGCCTTGCCTGATCCGCTCCCGCGCCGATTCCAACGCCTCCCGGACCAGGTCCACGACCCAGTCACGGTCGTAGGACTGGGCGGCGGCGGCCACATCCTGGTTGGCGAGAACACTATCAACGCTGGGGAGATTGCGAAATTGCATCTGGCGATCCGATTTCCGGGAGCTGAGGTGAATGTGCGTAGACCGGGCTTTATTCTAGCATGAGGGCCTGAAAATTTAGGAAGCCTCTGCCACCGGTCGGACGGGTTCATTGCCCAAAAATCCGGGCCCCGGCCTGGCATTCGCAGAATGGCTGGTATAAGATAAAATCAAATCAGTCACTGACTACGTGACCTGCACGTAGTTTCCAGGTAATGAAACCAAAAATAGCCGCTATTTTTGTCATCGGGATACTGACCCTGTCCATCGCTGCGACGGCGGTGGCCGCCATCAGCCAGGCCGTGGCCGATGAGCCAGGCGCATCCAGTATCGCCCTGGGCAGCTATACCAACGAGATTGGCGACACCAAAGACCGCGGCGGGCTGACCAGTGCGTTCTTTAAGGTCTGCCCCTTCCACTGACCTCGGCCTCGTACTTCTACTGGTAAACCCCCGGAGATAATCCTGCGTGATGATCGTCCGGTTTCCGGGCTTCATCATTTGCCTTTCTGACCGCTAGCCTCGCCACCTGGTTGACCTCGGGCCGCTCCGCGCCTTATGTTCTTGTTGCCTAATCCTCGTCACACGGAGACATCAACCATGCAAGCAGGCCTTCCCCCGGAACTGGACGCCCTCAAGCACACCATCCGCCAGGTGGTGAAGGATGAATGTTATCCCCTGGAGGCGCAGTTCCTGGCCAACCCATCTAAAGATGGCGTGGACGAGCCGGGCGCGCCCAGGGGCATCGCCGAGGCCCTCTCCGGGCTGCTGGGCGTGCTGCCGGAAGCGTCCTGGGACCGCCTGAACAAGATTTCCAAGGACACCGGCATCTACACCTCCTTCGTTCCCGAGGAATACGGCGGCGGCGGCATGGGCGCCCTGGGCCACGTTGTCCTCGATGAGGAGATCCACAAGAGCATCGTGCAATTGCCTACCTCGCCGGTGCCCATGATGATGATTGGAGCAGCCACCCCGGAGCAGGAGCAGGAATACCTGATCCCGTCGGTGGAGGGAAAACTGCACTATGCATTCGGCCAGACCGAGCCCAACGCCGGCTCCGACCCCGGCGGAATGATGCAGACCAGGGCCGTGTTGGACGGCGACGACTGGGTGATCAACGGCACCAAGACCTTCATATCCGGGGCCGCATCCGCCGATTACATCCTGGTCCAAGCGGTGACCGACCCGGAGAAGCGGCAGCGCGGCGGCATAACCATGTTCATCATCGACAATCCCTCCCCCGGCCTGAGCTTTGACCCCATACGCCTCTGGATCAACCCCACCAAGGCCCAGCAGTACACGGTAAACCTGGACAACATCCGCGTGCCCCGGACCAAGGTCCTGGGCGAGGTGGGCCAGGGGTTCACCCTGGGACAGCAATGGCTGGTGCACCACGACCGGTTGCTCCGCGGCTCCATGGCCACCGGCATCCTGAGCCGGGCGTTGGAGATGGCCATCGAATGGGCCAAGGAACGGGTCACCTACGGGCGGCCCATCGCCGACCGGCAGGCCATCCAGTACATGCTGACCGACGTTTACACCGACATCATTACCCTGCGCGCCACGACCAGGGAGATAGCTAAACGGGCCGACGCCGGAGATGACGTACGGGTGGAAGCCTCCATGATCAAGTACTGCGCCGGAGAATGGGGCTGGCGCAGCATCGACAAGATCATGCAGGTCTTCGGCGGCACCGGAGAAACCCTGGACCTGCCTATTGCCCACTGGTACCACATCCTGCGCCACGCCCGCATCGGCGGCGGCACTTCAGAGATCCACAAGTTCGTCATGGCCCGGGGCCTGCTGGACGGCAGAGTCAATTTCCAAGGATAGCGAGGGGCCTGGCTCCGGTTGCTTGCCTCGGGCATCTTATCCTTTTAGAATGCCCTTCAGGTCATGCTAGAAATAGTTGGCATCATCGCTGGAATAGTCGCTGCCACGTCTATATTGCTGTTCGGGAGCAGGGGCTTGGTTGACCTGGTGCGGGGAATCGCCGATCGAAAAAAGCGGGTAAACGACCATTCGTCAACTGTTCAAGAGTCCGTTGAGGCTGTCACCAGCCCACCTACGATTCCTGATGCCACTGAAAGACCGCCGTCCCTCTTGACCGAAATACCCGCCGTCTCGACAGGCGCCGTGTTCGTGGGACGGAAACGGGAATTGGCGACTTTGAAATCGGCCTTGGAAGACGCAGTGGCTGGCCGTGGCCGCGTAGTGATGCTTGCCGGAGAACCGGGCATCGGCAAAACGCGAATAGTGGAAGAGTTAGCCTCATACGCGACCGCCACGGGAAGCCAGGTATTGTGGGGCCGGTGCTACGAAGATTCCGGAGCTCCCCCTTATTGGCCGTGGATCGAAGTGATGAGGGCCCGTGTACGGGACTTTGACGCTTCCCAGCTTCTAGAGCAGATGGGGCCAGGAGCCGCCCACATAGCTGAGATCGTGCCGGAGGTCAGGGTAAAGCTGCCCGGCCTCGCAGCTCCACCGGAGTTGGAGCCCGAGCAAGCCAGATTCCAGTTGTTCGATTCCATGACCACATTCTTGGCCAACACATCCCGCTTGCAACCGCTGGTCTTGGCGTTGGAAGACCTTCACTGGGCCGACACCTCGTCTCTGCGGATGCTGGATTTCCTTGGGAGCCGCATCGCCAACACACATTTGATGGTTGTTGGCGCCTACCGGGACGAAGAGATGTCGCCGGAGCACCCTCTCAGCCAAACTCTTGGCAGCCTTTCCGCTGAACCAAGTTTCAGGCTAGAGACTTTGCGCAGGTTCAGTGCCGAGGAGACAGCTTCCCTCATAGAGGCTACTGGCGGTCTGCCGCCAACTGAAGACTTAGTCCAGAGAATTCAAGGTCACACCGAGGGCAACCCTATGTTTGTCGGTGAAGTTGTGCGGCTGTTGGAAGAGCAGGGGGGACTGGATTCTTCAGAGGCAGACCAGGGAGCGGCGTTGGAAGTTCCGGAAAGCGTCAGGGCAGTCACACGCCAACGGCTCAGGGGCTTGTCCGCTGAGTGCAACCAGACTCTCCTTTCCGCTGCGGTCGTGGGCAGGGAGTTTGATTTTGGGTTGCTTCGCCGTTTGTTTCCGGACGCCACCGAAGCCGAGGTAACGGATGCGCTGGGAGAAGCCACTCGAGTCCGCTTGGTGGAGGAGTTGCCGCGACAGCCCGGAAGGTACCAATTTAGCCACTCGCTGATTCAACAAGCCCTAGCAGAAAGCCTTTCGACCACGGCCCGTGCCCAAACACATGCCGATATAGCCTTGGCCCTGGAAGCCCATTACGGGGACGGGGTAGATACCCACGCCGTTGAAATGGCCTACCACTTCACCGAATCCCAGGCCATATTGGGACCCGGGAGAGCGGCCCACTATGAACTTCTCGCAGGCGAATCAGCCTACTCGGGCCATGCCTACGAAGACGCTTTGGCCCATTTTCAGAGCGGTCTCACAGTTAAGGGGGTGCCATTCACGGGCAACGAACCAGCTCCCGATGCGGAGGCGGCAGCCCTTCTTTTCGGACAGGGCCGCGCCCAATCCGCCACCCTCGAGACATATGAACAGCCATTAGCGATAGCTTCGTCCCGACGGGCATTCGATTACTATGACGCTGTTGGAGATTCGGAACGAATGGTATCTGTTTCAGAGTCCCACGGTAGGGCCATTGCAAGGATGGGTTCATCGGGAGTGATTCCGATGATCTCCCGTGCGCTAGAAACCGTCCCAGGCGACTCCATCGCAGCCGGCCGGTTATTGTCCCTGTTGGGCCGTTTTATCGGCTTGGAAGATGGCGATTACGATGCTGCTCAAAACACCATCAAGAGGGCACTGGAAATCGCTCGAAAACAAGGAGACGAAGCTGCAGAGATTCAAGCATTGCTCAGTAGCGCCGTCGTAAACGCATATGAGATCAATTGGCGAGCCGGGATTAAAGACGGGCTTAGGGCGTTGGACCTCGTCAACAATATCAAGGATCCTCGCATTGAGATTCTCGTCCGTTCGTTTTGCGTCTACCCGCAGATCGCTACAGGCGCCTTAGAGCACGCTAAACGTAACGCAGCCGATATGCTTGTATTGGCGAAGAATTTGCGGGAACTGCTTCCATTATCAGGTGCGCTTTGGTGCAGCGAATTGGCAGCGCGCCTCAGCGGCGAATGGCAGGTCTCTCGAGATTTCAATGACCAGTGTTTGGAAATAACGCCGCATGATATTCGCCCGATCCTGACTCGGACCACGATGGAGTACGAAGTGGGCGATTTCGACCAGGGTGATACTTACCTAGAGCTCTTGCGGGAACGCCTGAGACAGACCCAATCCGGGCCCACCCTGGAATACGGGTTCGCAACGCTCGCGATACCAGTTGTTTCCAGAATCTCGGGCGCCGACTTGGGGTTCGACGTGGCATCCCAATCGGCCGAAGTCGTGCTGAATTCACCATCATCGACGCTTTTCATCACCTCTATGGCTCGGGCTGGCTTAGCGCTAATGGCGGTACAAATTGACGACGGAGCAGCGGCTGGTGCACAGTACCGTGAATTGGAGCCGTTACGGGGCACGATATTAGCCTGGACCATGGCCGGCGACAGACTATTGGGTATCGTAGCCCAATCTATGGGAGAACTGGGCAAAGCTGCGTCACATTTCGAAGATAGCTTGTCATTTTGTCGCGACGGGGGCTTCCGGCCAGAACTAGCCTGGACCTGCTGCGACTACGCCGACCTGCTCTTAGAGCGCAACAACGAGGCAGACCGGGCCCAAGCGACGAGCTTGCTGGACGAGTCCTTGGGCATCTCTACCGAACTGGGCATGCGTCCCTTGATTGAGCGGGTGCTTTACCGGCAAAAGAGTTTGGGGACGTAGTCGGCAGTTCATCGCCGGTCAGTTCCTGAATGAATCAGCACTAAATCAGCCCAGCAAATACGGACGTTCTCCCGCCGCGGCACGGTAAGATTTTCTGGCGGGGCGGCCTGATCGCCCTGGCCCAAATCTTTCGCTGCCGGCAGAACGTACGTCCATGGCGCAGATCACCCATACCTCACCCCATGCCAACCTGCAGGTCACAGACCAGTCGGGACAGTCTTCCTGTTTCAATTGCGTGATCGAGACCTACCAGACCCAGGCGTATAACCTGGCCCGCCGGATGCTCAGCGATTGGGCGTTGGCGGAGGACGCGGTCCAGGATAGTTTCGTCTCGGCCTACCGCGCTTTCAACCGGTTCCGGGGCGAGAACCTCACCGCCTGGGTGCTTAGGATCGTCTCCAACACCTGCCGCGACATGCTTCGCGCCCGCAAGTCCCGGCCCACAGTTGCTTTGGACCCCCTGCCCACCGGCGACAGCGACGGACCCCAGGGTCCCAGCGCCGTCGACCTCCCATCCACAGAAGCATCTCCGGAGGACCGCGCGGAACAGTCCGAACTACGGGCGGCCATTCAAGGCTGTCTGGACACCCTTCAAGAAGACCGGCGATTAGCTGTTTTGTTGGTGGACGTGCACGGCCTCAGCTACGAGGAAGCGTCCGAAAGCATGGGCTGTTCCTTGGGCACTGTGAAATCCCGGGTCAGCCGGGGCCGGGGCGGAATGCGCGACTGTTTGCGGCAGACCGGGGAACTTTTACCCTCTCGTTTCCGTCAAGAAGTGTAGGGGAGCTATGTGGCTACTAAGATCAGCACATAAGCATATCGGCCAGGACACGCTCAGCGAGTACCTGGACGGACGGCTGCAGGGGCGGCCCCTGGAACGGGTCGAACGGCAGCTTGGGGAATGCGACGCCTGCCGCCAGGACCTGGCGGAGTTGCGGGCCACCGTGGCGATGATGCAGGGATTGCCCATGGAAGCGCCCCGGCGCAGCTTCGTGATGTCCGCCCCGCCGCCTGAACCGGCACGGGCTGGACCCATGCGGGGCAGGCCGAACCTAGCCCTACGCGCGCCAAACTGGGTCTACGCGGGCGCCGCGTCCGTCGCCGCCCTGGCCCTGGCGGTGACGATCACAGTGGATGCCACCGGTGGGCTAACGTCTGACCCTCTGCGCCGGGATGTCGAAACAACGGCCCTGGCCACCGCCGCCACTTCAGACCAGCTCACCGTCACCTCCCAGCCGCCGGCGGAGGCCGCTGCTGAAGCCGAACTCGCGGCCAGGTCCGGGACCGGGGCCACTCTTGAGTCCGCTGCCGCGCCCGGAGAAGATGCGGCCCCGCTGTCGCTGGCGGCCGCAGCGCCTGCCGCGGCCACTGCGGACCCATCGGTCCAAGGGGAACCAACCGGGGGTGGGGCCATTGCCTTTGGTGCGGGGGCTACTTCTGCTCCCGTAGTACCTGTAGCGCCGTCGGCCCCGGATGGAGAGGCGGCCTTGGGCGAACCCGCCGTTGCCCCGGTGGCCGCTCCCGCGCCGGAGACGGCCGCCGCCGATGTCGACGCTTCATCCGCCGCCAACCAAACAGCCAAATCGCCGACCATCGAAGAGCCGGCGGAACCCCCCGCGCCGCTGCCGGAAGGGGCAGTCCCGGAACTGTTTGACGAGGGAGCGGATGGAGACACATCCATCTGGTGGCGCGTGCTGGAAGCCGCCGCCGGGGTATTGGCCGTTTTATTCCTGGCCGGACTGGTCCTCCGCAGACGGGCGGGCCGCCGGGACTTTCCTTAGGTCCTAGCGCCACGGCTCGCGTAGGCCCTTTTCCCGGCGAATCTCACACTCCGGGAACTTTTCCGCCCACCCCTGCGTCTTAAGCCGTGTAAGCAACGCTAATAGGCGAGATTCTAGGAGAGATGAACACAATGATCCAAGCAGTCATACGCAGCAAAAAGATGTTGGTCCTTTTGGGCGCCGCCCTGGTCCTGCTATTGGCGGTGGCCTGTAGCACCGACGGCAGCGGCGAAGGGTCGCCAGGCAACATATCAGATCTACTGTCCGCCGTCGGCGGGCCCGAGGCGGCTGCCCAGTTGCTCCGGTCGGGTTCCGGCGCCAGCACCGGCATCTGGGTCAACGGAACCGGCAAAGCAACCGGCGACCCAGACCTGGGCATCATCAGCCTGGGCGTGGAAGCGCTGGCCGATACGGCGTCCGAAGCCCGCGGCATGGCCGCGGACGCCATCGCAAAGACCATCTTGGTCCTCAAGAGCAACAACGTACAAGACCGGGACATGCAGACCAGTCGATTCAGTATCAGTCCCCGTTACACCACCCACGAAGTAACCAGGTGCACCGAGGCCTTTAGAGATTTGGAAGATTTGGAGCCGGCCACCGGTGGACCAGTTTTGGTGCCCGCTGCGGGCTTCCCGGACGTGGTTGAGATGATCGTGATTCCAGAAGAGAAGGGAAGCGAGTGCCGGGTGGAGTTCGAGCGTGTGCTGATCGGTTATCAGGTGACCAATACCCTGACGGTCAAGGTCCGTGACCTGGACAAGATGGGTGACATCATCGACGGCGCGGCCGAGGCCGCCGGCAACTTGGTCCGCATCAACAGCGTTCGCTTCACCATCGAGGACACCAAGCCCCTCCAGAACGAGGCCCGGGAAGAGGCCATCGCCGACCTGCTGACCAAGGCCAACGCCATGGCCGCACTGGCGGGAGTTGAACTGGGGAAGCTGGTCTTTCTGACCGAGTCAGGCGGCGGCGTGCCCCAGTCATTCGCCAGGCCTGAAGCCGCGGCAGCATTCGGGTTCGCCAGCCAGTCCACCAGCATCCTGGCCGGGGAATTGGATGTAAACGTCAGCGTGCAGGGAGTCTTCGCAATCGCCCCTTAGGGCCCCTACGTTATTTCGCGTTCGCGTAGATGACAAGAACCATATCGCGCATATTCGTGGGAACCACAGCATTACACCAGCCGTCCTGGAATCCCCAAGTTCACAAACGAAGTGCAACACCAAGCTGAGGTGTTGTCATGGGAAACCGATATACGCAGATCACCATTGAAGAGCGGTCCTCACTTGCGGGGCAATTCCAGGGTTGTTAGAATCCTGCTACGCGGAGCCCCCAATAGCAGGGGCCCGAAAGATCGATACCCAAACGTGTTTTCCACGGGAGCCATATGGTCTTAAGCGACCGGACCATCAAAGAAGAACTGGAGAAGGGGCACATCGTGATCTCGCCCCTGGACCCAAATGACATCCAACCAGCCAGCGTCGACCTCCATCTGGACCGGAATATCCTGGTCTTCGCCAACTCCCGCCGTCCTTATATCGACGTCAAAGAGGGCCTGGAAGACCTGACCCAGATGGTGGAGATCCAGGAAGACAGCCCGTTCATCCTACATCCCGGCGAGTTCGTTCTCGGCAACACCTTGGAGAACATCGAACTGCCCGCGGACCTGGTGGCCCGCCTTGAGGGCAAGAGCAGTCTGGGGCGTATCGGGCTGGTGATTCACTCCACCGCCGGATTTGTGGACCCCGGTTGGAAGGGGCACCTGACCCTTGAATTGAGCAATCTGGCCCGGCTGCCCATCACCCTGTACCGCGGCATGAAGATTGGGCAGATCTCCTACCTGCGTCTCACCACCCCGGCCGACCGGGTCTACGGCTCCCCATCCCTGGGCAGCAAGTACCAGGGCCAGACCATGCCCACCGCCAGCCGGTTTCACCAAGACTTCGAGCGGCAAGAATCTACCGGGGGGGATTCAGGCCGGCCGGATTCCGAACAGGCGTCTTAACCCAGGCGATGAGCCACATGCAAAGGGCCGTTGAATTGGCCCATGAGGTCGTGGAATCCACCAGCCCCAATCCCGCTGTGGGCGCGGTGCTGATCAAAGACGGGGCGGAGATCGGGACCGGCGCCACCCAACCCCCCGGACAAGACCACGCCGAGATAGTAGCCCTGAAACAGGCCTCGGACCAGGCCCGCGGCGCTACCCTCTACACCACCTTGGAACCCTGCTGCACCTGGGGCCGCACCCCACCGTGCACCAAAGCCATCATCGCGGCCGGCGTCGCCGAGGTCCATTTCGCGGTCATTGACCCCAATCCCAATGTATCGGGAAACGGCAGGGACGAATTGGCCGCCGCCGGTATCCGGGTGGTGGAGGAAGAGGCCGAAGGCGCCAAAGAGCTCTACGAGGCCTTCGCCAAGCATATCTCCACGGGCACGCCCTTCGTCACCGTGAAATACGCCATGACCCTGGACGGCAAGATCGCCACCCACACCGGCGACTCAAAATGGGTGACTGGTCCGGAGGCCAGGAGATACGTGCAGCGGATGCGCCGGGTCTGCGACGCCATCCTGGTGGGCGTCAACACGGCGCTGACCGACGACCCCTACCTGACCGCCCGGGACGATGACGGCGCCCCCTTGGAACGCCAGCCGCTGCGGGTAGTGTTGGACAGCGTCTGCCACACCCCCGTGAAGGCCATCATGTTCAGCCAACCGGGGTCCACGCTCATCGCCACCACGGAAGCGGCCCCTGACTCGCGGGTCGTGGCCCTGGAACATGCGGGGGCCGAGGTGGTGGTGCTGCCCTCTGGAGATGACCGGCGGGTGGACCTGGTGGCGCTGCTGGACCACCTGGGATCCAAGGGCGTGGTGAACCTGCTGGTGGAGGGCGGAGGGTCCGTGCACGGAGCCTTTTTCGACCGGAGGCTGGTGGACAAAGTGTACGCCTTCGTCGCCCCGTTGATCGTCGGCGGAGAAACGTCCCTATCGCCGGTTGAAGGCTCGGGGGTGGCCGTGATGAACAGCGCGTGGACCTTGGACGTGGTCCGCACTGAGCAAATAGGACCGGATTGGCTCATAATAGGGTATCCAAGGAAAGAGTCGGAATCGCCAGACTCCCTTGACGCGGAAGAGCCGGATGATCAGCCGTATTTCTAGTGGGCGCGTGAGCTAGAGAGATAGAGTGTTTACTGGAATCGTAGAAGAAGTGGGTGTCGTCGCCAAGATCAGCGGTAACGCCATGACCGTCCGGGCTTCAAAGGTCACCGGGGACCTGAAGCTGGGAGACAGCATCGCCGTCAACGGGGCCTGCCTCACCGCAGTCAGCTGCGGCCGAAGCGAATTCTCGGTGGACCTTACGCCGGAGACCATGCGGCGGACCTCCCTGGGGCAGCTTTCGGTCGGGCGGCCGGTGAACCTGGAACGGGCCCTCTTGGCCAGCGACAGGATGGGCGGGCACATCGTACAGGGGCATGTAGATGGGACCGGCCGCGTTATGTCGACCAAACCGGAAGGCGATTCCATCATCTTCCGCATCAGAGTCCCCAAACGTCTGAACCGCTATATCGTTGAAAAAGGTTTCGTCGCGGTTGACGGCATCAGTTTGACCGTGGTAAAAAGAGGTGCCTCATCGTTCACCCTGGCTGTGATACCATACACGCTGAATAATACTAATTTGGCTTCATTATCGGTTGGAGACCGGGTGAACCTGGAGGCCGACATCCTGGCCAAGTATATTGAGAGTCTTCTGGACCGGTCATCCGGGGCCGGGGACAAAGCGTCTTAAGGACAAAATTATGGCTTTGTGCAGTCTCGAAGAAGGGCTTGAAGAGCTAAAAGCGGGCAGGTTCCTCATCGTGGTGGACGATGAGAACCGTGAGAACGAAGGGGACTTGGTGATGCCCGCCGAGATGGTGACACCCGAGGCCGTTAATTTCGTCGTTACCCACGCCCGCGGCCTGCTCTGTATGCCCATCATCGGAGAGCGCCTGGACGAGCTCCAGATGCCTCTGATGGTCAGCCAGAACGGCTCGACAAAAAACCAGACCGCGTTCACCGTTTCGGTGGACTACAACGTGAACACCACCACCGGTATCTCGGCTGGTGACCGCGCCGCGACCATTCTGGCCATGCTGGACCCGGCGGTCAAACCCGAGGAATTCACCCGTCCCGGCCACCTTTTCCCGCTGCGGTACCATCCCGGCGGGGTGCTGGCGCGGGCCGGTCACACCGAAGCCGCGGTTGACCTCTGCGAGATGGTGGGCATGTACCCCGCCGGCATCGTCTGCGAGATCATGTCCGAGGACGGCACCATGTCCCGGCTCCCGGAGCTGGAAGGTTTCGCCGATGAACACAGTCTCAAGATCCTAAGCATCGCCCAGATCATCGCTCAACGCCGCCGGACCGAGCGCTTGATCGAACGCGTGGCCGAGGCCCGCCTCCCGACCCGCTTCGGCAAGTTCCGGGCCATCGCCTACAAGAGCCACGTGGATTCGGGCGAACATATCGCGTTGACCATCGGCGAGTGGACTCCGGATGAGCCGGTCCTGGTACGCATCCACAGCGAGTGCCTCACCGGCGACGTTTTTGGCAGCCTGCGTTGCGACTGCGGTGAACAGATCGAATTGGCGCTCCAACAATTGGCCGAGGCCGGCAACGGCATCTTCCTCTACATGCGGCAAGAGGGCCGTGGCATCGGCCTCCACAACAAGATCAAGGCCTACTCCCTGCAGGACCAGGGCCTGGACACCGTGGAAGCCAACGAGACCCTGGGCTTCGAGCCCGACCTTCGGCACTACGGCGTGGGAGCGCAGATCCTCCTCGACCTGGGTGTGCGTAAGCTGAACCTATTGACCAACAACCCCAAGAAGGTGGTTGGGCTTTCCGGGTTCGACCTGGAGATCGTTGACCGAATACCAGTGGAAGCCGAAGTGACCGATGAGAACCGCACCTACTTGAAGACCAAGAAAGCCCGGATGGGCCACATACTCGGTAACTGCTAAAACCCGGTTCTTTAACAGCCAATATAAAAGCCCGCCTGATAGGCGGGCTTTTATTTTTTCCCGAAACGTGGGTTTTCCCCGGTCCAAGGGCTGAATTCCGCGATTCACGGCCGTAGGCGCGGGTTTTTAACCCGCTATGCCTTATCTAGACCACGTTTTAACGGACCAAGAATCATCCCAGCCCCAGCTTGGTTTCGGTCCTCAGCCTTGAATTATTTTTGGGCAAGGCGGGTTTAAAACCCGCGCCTACCATACTCGTCATTCAGACGAAAGTTCCTCCGCCACGATAGTAGCCGCCTGCTCGTTCGCTCATGGTGAGCCCCGACCTAAGGTCGAGGGTCTCGCTGGAATCACAGTGGGGGATGGCTACTTGGGGCACCATCTGAGAATTCCGGCCTGTCCGGGACGACGGGTGGCCAGCTTACTGTCCGACTTTGGACATCAGGTAGGCTTCGATGAACTGGTCTATATCCCCAGCCAACACGGCCTCCGGGTTGGTGCTCTGCAGGTTGGTGCGGTGGTCTTTCACCGACTTATAGGGGTGGAGCACGTAACTGCGGATCTGGCTGCCCCATTCAGCCGCCTTGCGTTCCCCCCGGAGACTGGCCACCTGTTTGGCCCTCTCCTCGGCCTGCCGGGCCAGCAGCCTGGCCTTCAGGATGCGGATGGCATACTCCCGGTTCTGGTGCTGGGAACGCTCGTTCTGGCAGGTGACCACGATGCCGGAAGGGATGTGGGTCAAGCGTACCGCCGAGGCCACTTTCTGCACGTTCTGCCCGCCGGGCCCGCTGGCGCGGAACGTGTCCATCTTGATGTCTTCCGACCGGACTTCCACATCCGGGTCGTCCTCGGCGGTGGGCAGGACCTCCACCTGGGCGAAGGATGTCTGGCGCAGGTTGTTGGGATCGTATGGCGAGAGACGGACCAGACGGTGAACGCCCTGTTCGGCGAGCAGATATCCAAATGCGTGGGGACCGCCAATCTCCAGGGTTGCGCCACGCAGCCCCGCTTCCTCCCCGTAGGAAAGGTCCATGACCTCATAAGGCCGCTTTCCCGTCTCCGCCCATTGGCAGTACATCTGCATCAGCATCTCGGCCCAGTCCTGGGCGTCGGTGCCGCCGGCGCCGGCGTGGATGGTCACGATGGCGGGCCGGTCATCATAAGGACCGGACAGGGTGAGGCTGATCTCTTCCCGGGCCAGAGCTTTGGTCAGTTCTTCGAACTCGGCTTCCAATTGTTCTTGAAGGGAAGGGTCGTCCTCGGCGAGCGCCAACTCGGTCAGTTCCACCAAGTTTTGGGAGCGGGAATCCAGGTCACGCCAGAGGGCCACGGTGTCCTTCAAGCGGCCCAATTCCTGCATCTTCCTTTGCGCGCTTTGGTGGTCGTCCCAGTAACCGGGTTCGGCCGCCTCGCGCTCCATGACGCTTATGGCGTCTTCTTTACCGGCCAGGTCAAAGACGCTCCACCACCGACGCGATCTTTTGATTGAGGGTCGATAGGTGTTGTTTCAGTTGCTCCATGGTCCGGTATTCTCCAGTCCTATTGTGGTGATCTTAGCCCAGATACGAGCGAAGGCCCAGGTCCTTCAGTGAGTCAATTATATCAGCAGGCCGCCGCCCAACCCCAGCCGTGGACGCCATATCCGGACCGCTTCTGGGCCGTAATCTCAGCCAAGACCCAACTTGTCCGACAGCCAGGAAAGTTGTATCTGGGCGTGCTCATGGCCGCCACCCTCGGATGCCCCGTGGTAGACCCGGAGATCGCAATCGGGAATCTTCGCCGCCAATTTTTCTCCAAAGGCCAGCGGACAGGAGCCGGTGTCGTTGATGCCAACGCTCAGCAACACCGGCGCGGTGATCTTGCCGGCTGTCTTTAGGAGGTCCAAGTCGGCGGTGTTCCGCGCCACGGCCCTACGGCGCGTTGGATACAGGCGCAGGTAGTCGTCCAACTCCGCCAGCGGGTATGCCAGCCCCGGTTTCAGCGACGCGGGGTTGCCCAGCGCCATGGGGGTGTTGGCGGCAACCGCATGGACCGGTATGCGGCGGGCGGCGACCGCCAAAGCCAAAGCACCGCCAAGACCGGCGCCAATCAGCGCGATCTTTCCGATCTGGGCCTGGTCCTGCTGCAAAAGGGCGTCCATGCCCCGAAGCGCATCGGCGAAAACCCGGCGCATCACATAGGAATCCAAGTCTTCGATGCCCTGGGTCAGAAGTCCTGGAAACTGCGCCTGGAAGCCCTGATCGCTCTGGCGTTGGCCCCGGAACGTGGGGTTCATGACCACCGCCCGCTCCCGAAGTGGCGTGTAGACGATGTCATGGACGCTGCCGTAGTCGGGCATCCGGATGACCGCCGGAAAGGGGCCTCCGCCATGGGGCACTGACAACCAAGCGAAAAGCCAATAACCGTCGACCGAGGTGTACCGCATCTGGTAAACGTCCCAATCGGGTTGGGAGTAGAAATCGTCCCGGCGCAGGCTCACGTCTGTCGAGAGTTCAGCCAGGGCGGCTTCGGTCTGCTGCCAGAACCGGTCGGCTGCGCTGGTCATGATACAACCGCAGTTAAGGCGATCTGACTCTCCAGCCACGCCCTTTCCTGGCCCGGATAGTCGTGGGCATTGCCGTGTCCGGAATTTGGGAACAGCCAGAGCTCTTTGTGGCCGGTCAGCGCCCGGTAGGCCGCATAGCTGGTCTCGGGCGGGCAGACTTCGTCGTCCAGGGCGATGCCCACCACCATGGGGCACTTGATCCTGGGAGCGAAGTTCACGGCGTCGAAGTAACGCAGGGTGTCCAGCATCCGCTCTTCCTCTTCGGGATAGGCCCGGGCGTAGCAGGCCAATTCGTCGTAGGGGTACGACCGGAACATGGCCATGGCCTCCGGGTAGCAGCATAAGAAGGGATACCCGGCAACACCGGCTTTGATCTCAGGGCGCAAGGCTGCAGTGATCAGGGTTAGGCCGCCGCCTTGGCTGCTCCCGCAGGCGAATATCCGCTCCGGGTCGATCTCCGGTCGGGAACGCAGAAAATCGACACCGCGCACGCAGTCCGCGATGACCCCCCGGTAAGCGTAGGTCTCTTTACTTTCCAATCCCGTGGTGAGCAGACCGGGGTAACCGGGGTTGAACTCGGCGCTGCTCTTCAACTTGCCCCGCACTGCCACCGACAACACGGCCACGCCCTTCTTGCCCCAATCGCGGCGCACCGGCGGTTCGGACTTATAACCGGGGAAGTTGATGATGGCCGGGAACGGCCCGTCTCCCTGGGTCGGCAGGCTGTACCATGCCGAGATCTCCAGGCCGCCGAGACTCAGATAAACGACATTGAACACGTGGACATCGTCATTGCTGCGCAGCGGTTCGGCGGTGATCACCGGCTTGAGATTGGTCCGGGAAAGCAGCTCCAGCGTGCCGCTCCAGAAATCGTCGAAGTCGTCTGGGCAGGTAACCTGGGTCTCGAAATCTTCCAAGTCTTGTTGGGTCGCCATGCGTTCTCCGATCAGAGCATCCTCTGGTGTTCCGGCGCGGGTAATTATACCGGTGGCCGGGCGGGGAGTGTACTCCGAAATACCCAGCGGCGCCCGGTCTGCCACACCCCTTTTACCGGACTGACATCCAATGAGCCGACCAGACGCTACACCGGAGTTGGACCCGCCATATGAAAGTTAGGTTACGAACACAGAGCGTCACCATCCGCGCGCCGCGCTCGGTGGTCTTCAAGCTGATCAGTTCTTTCGGTGACGGCGGCGGTGACGGCGGCGAACCGTCCGGTGATATGGCTGAGGGTAATACATTGGTGGAGCGAGACGGCAACCGGCTGTTGATGGAGTTTCGCTCCCGGGACGGCCGGAAGATGTACCGGACCCTGGAGGAAGTGATGCTCTACCCCGATGAGCGAATCACGTTTAGACACCTGGAAGGCCCGTTGAACTATTCCAAGGAGGAGTTTGTATTCACCGAGGTGGACGCCGGAACGACGATGACTCATACCGGAGAGATCGAGTGCCGGATGCATTGGCTCCCCGTGGCCGGATGGGCGGTGGCCCGTTTTTATGTGAAGCCCCGCTACGAGCGCCTGGTCCTCCGCCACATGAACTCATTAAAAGAGCAGGCCGAAGGCGGGAACACGGGGTAAATTGGCGTTTCCAAACGCGGAGGGGTTATCCTGTTCTTAGACCAAACCTGACGGACATGAAGACTTGATCCTGGAACTTTTTACTGTGATATCCCTGGCCCTGGGAGCGTATAT
Organism: Chloroflexota bacterium; assembly: GCA_022570905.1. Classification (GTDB taxonomy): domain Bacteria; phylum Chloroflexota; class Dehalococcoidia; order Lucifugimonadales; family UBA3495; genus UBA9611. Next base: position 1,265 of record JACZYV010000010.1, on the reverse strand, counting down.
CCTGGGGTCTGTTCCCACGGCCTACATCCTGGTCCGGTCGGTCAAAGGCGAGGACATCCGGGATGTGGGCAGCCGCAACGTGGGTGCCCTGAACGTCTACCGCCAGGTGGGCGCGGGGGCGGGCCTGGCGGTATTGCTGGTGGACACGGCGAAGGGAGTCTTGGCCGTGGCGGGACCCCGGCTGATGGGCCTCGACGACTGGGTATTGTTCATCACCACTCCCCTGGTGGTCGCCGGTCACAACTGGCCGGTGTTCTTGAATTTCAGGGGCGGCAAGGGCGCGGCGGCCATCTTTGGCATCTCCCTGGTCATAGTTCCGTGGCTAACCGTCATAACCGCCGGTCCCAGCATCCTGGTGATGCTGCTGCTGCGAAACGTGGTCCTGGGCGCCGCGCTGGGCTTCATCTTGTTGAACATCCTGCTCTGGGTCACCGGACAGGGCGCCCAGCAGGTGGGTCTCTGCCTGCTGCTCACCGCCCTGGTCACCGGCACGTACATGCTGAATGTGCGTGAGCACATCTTCAGTTCCATAAAGGCCCGGCAGTGGCGGCAGCTTTTCTCGGACCTGGCGGGCTAGCCCCTTCGGCGGGCAATTACCTCCGGCGGACACTGGCCGTTATTTCCCTGCGGTATCTCACCCCGCGTAGGCTATAATGGTGCCTGCGCGGCTGGCCTCTTCGCTGCGTTAACACCCAGTCCATAACCCCCAAAGCAGGTGCGATGTTAGAACACGGCTCTCTTGAAACCGAAGGCGTTGACGAGGCCCAGGCCCACCGTAACGCCATGCGCCATTCGGCCGCCCACGTGATGGCCGACGCCGTCCTGAAACTATTCCCGGAAGCCAAGATGGGCATCGGCCCGCCCATCCAAGATGGCTTCTACTACGACTTCGAGGTTTCCCGTCCCTTCACCCCGGAGGACCTGGAAGAGATCGAAAAACTGATGCGGGAGACCATCAAGGGGGGGTTCCCATTCCAGCGGGAGGACCTCAGCCGGGCCGACGCCGAAGAGTTGTTCTCCGGCCAACCCTACAAGCTGGAGCTGATCAACGACTTGCCCGGCGACGCGGTGATATCCATCTACCGGCACGACGAATTCGTGGACCTGTGCCAGGGCCCCCACGTGCATGGCACGTCGGACATTCCGGCCTTGAAGCTGCTCAGCGTGGCGGGGGCCTACTGGCGGGGCGACGAGAAACGCCCCATGCTGCAACGCATCTACGGCACGGCCTTCGATTCCGAGGCCGAGTTGGCGGAACACCTGGA
>JACZYV010000120.1:0-9507 GCA_022570905.1 Chloroflexota bacterium | reverse complement strand
CGGCGGTGGCCACCAGGGCGATGGGCGCGCCCATGGGGAGGGTCTCGCCTTCCTGGGCCAGCAACTTGACCACGGAGCCGTCCACCGGCGATGGGACCTCCATCGTCACCTTGTCGGTGATGATCTCAACCAGGGGCTCGTAGCGCTTCACCGTGTCGCCCGGTTGCTTGAGCCACTTGCCGATGGTCCCTTCGACCACCGATTCGCCGACGTGGGGGAGTTCTATGGTTACTGACATAAGTTAGTATCCGTCGTCTAATACGCGGCCAGTTTGCGGAGGCCGTCCGCGATCTTGTCCGCGGTGGGCATATATGCGTCTTCCAGGGTTTGAGCGAAGGGCATGGTGGGCACGTCTGGCCCACAGATCCTGGCGATGGGCCCGTCCAGGTATTCAAAGGCCTGGCCGGCCACCAGGGCCGCTACTTCGGCGCCCACTCCGCCGGTGATGTTGTCCTCGTGCACGATGGCCAGCTTGCCCGTTTTCTTGACCGATTCCAGTATGGTCTCGGTGTCCAGAGGGGTCAACGTTCTCAGGTCGACCACCTCCACGTCAATGCCTTCACCGGCCAGTTCTTCGGCGGCTTCGAGGCAGTAATGGAGGGTCAAGCCGTAGGACACCACGGTGATCATGCTGCCCGTGCGTTTGATATCGGCTTTGCCCAGGGGCAGGGTGTATTCCTCATCGGGCACCTCGCCACGCACCAACCGGTAGGTCTTTTTGTGTTCCAGGAACACCACGGGGTTGTTGTCGCGGATGGCCGACTTCAATAAACCTTTGGCGTCGTAGGGCGTGCTGGGCGCCACCACCTTAAGACCGGGGGTGTGAAAGAAATGAGTCTCCACGTTCTGAGAGTGGAAGAGGCCGCCACGGATACCGCCTCCGTAGGGGATGCGGATGACCATGGGCACCTGCAACGCGCCGTTGGTGCCGTAACAGGACCGGGCTGCCTCTCCGATCAATTGGTTGACGGAAGGCCAGACGAAATCGGAGAACTGGACCTCTGGGATGGGGCGCATGCCCCGGAAGGCGGCGCCCAGGGCGATACCCATGATGGAGGCTTCGGCCAGGGGCGTGTCGATGACGCGGTCCTCGCCGAACTCCTCGGACAATCCCTGGGTGGCCAGGAACACTCCGCCTCGGACGCCCACGTCTTCGCCCATGACAAAGACCTTGGGGTCCCGCGCCATCTCTTCCCTGATGGCTTCCCGGATGGCTTCGATCACGCTTTTAACGGCCAAATTGACTCCTGTAACCCCTTACGGCCCGTACACCGAATCATAGAGACCAGACTCGTCCGGCGGGCTTGACGCGTCGGCGATGTCGGTGGCTTCGTCCGTGGCCCTGAGGGCCTCGGCCGCTATCTCATCCACCTGCTTCTGGCTGAGGATTCCTTCTTCGATCAGGGTCCGGGCCAACGTTATGACCGGGTCCCTTTCGCGGGCCCTCTCCACCTCGCCCTCGGGCCGGTAGCGCCGGTCGTCGTCGTCGGTGGTGTGGGACATGAACCGTTCGACCATCATCTCCAAGAGCACCGGACCCTGGGCCCGGGCGTGGGTGATGGCCTCCCTGGTGGCCTCGTAACATTGGACCAGGTCCATGCCGTCCACCGTGAACCCAGGGAAACCGTAGCCGGCGGCCCTGCTGGAGATCTCTTCAATCACCATCTGAGTGCGCTGGGGCGTGGAGATGGCGTAACGGTTGTTCTCGCAGATGAAGATCACCGGCAGTTTGTGGATCGCCGCGAAGTTCATGGCTTCGTGGGTCTCGCCCTGGCTGGTGGCCCCGTCGCCGAAATAGACCAAGACCACGGTTTTCTCGCCCGCCATGCGGCATCCCAGGGCGTAACCCACCGACTGGGTCAGCCCGGCGGCCACCACGTTGGAGATCTGGATGATCTTGTGGGGCAGGTCCGCGCCCTGGAGCGGGAACTGCCGGCCCTTGCTGTATGGGTCCCCGGCCTTGCCCATGAATGACATCATCACCTGGACCGGGGTCAGTCCGGCGGCGACCTTCAGGGCTAGGTCACGGTAGTAGGGAAACAGAAAACAGTCGCCGTCTTTCTCGGCGGCCAGAAGGCTGCCCAACTGGGCGGCCTCGTGGCCTTGGCTGGAGGCTGCGATGGGCACCTTCCCCTGGCGGTTCAATGCCCAGATACGCTCGTCCAGAGACCGCGCTTGGATCATCCTGGTGTAATAGTCCACCAGGTCGGCGGTCTTGAGTCCTTTGGGAAGTGGGGATTTGGAACGCGCCCCATTTGCGCCAGCGGTCCGGGTGCTGCCGCTGCTGGCCTGAGCGCGGGTCGTCCGCTTCCTCGGCATTGCTGCTCCCTTTATCTAAGACGAGTCCGGGGCGGGTCCGGAGACGGCCCCGCCGCCTCAGAAAATAGAATGGGGGCTGGTCGGAAGCCCCCTGTATGAAACCTGATTTGCGGCCCGGCAGTCGAATCCGCGCTTATTTTCGTGTCTGCCTGGTGCCAGGATTATATATGGCGAAAAGGGGCACGGCAAATCTCCGCCGAAGCTGTCCTGCTCCGGGTCCGGTCCAAGACGCGGCGGCGGCCCCGGCGTTTTTAAGATTGGGCCGTTGGACCGGCTGCCGGGTCAATTTTTGGCCGGAATACAGTCAAAATTTCAAAATAATAAAAAACCAAATTGCCTCGATTCATCATTGACTTTTTCCCGCGGATGTTGCTAGTGTCCCCATGTCACAGGCGATTGTCATCGGAACGCCGGTGCACCGGTGGCGCAACCGAAGATACCGGGGCTGGAACGGACAACCAAATTCCACCCGGCCAAGATGACGGCCGCTGCCGCAGGCGGCCAGTAGATCAAAGGCATAACATAAAACGCGACGGTCCTTATTAAGGCCCGGCCGTTACCCCAAGTACCCTATCTGGTCTGGCGATTTTCAATTAGGGCGTTTAAGTCCCTGGATATCCTGTTGCCTTTTCCAAGGGCTTCAGGGCGAAACCCGGCGGAAAATCCGGGTATCTGAACACAAAAATCTGGCCCGGCGCACTGGATGCGCCGCGCATGCGAGGAGTGATGAGGGGGGAGAGTGTGGGAGCTGCAACTGGGGTGGGAGCAGACTCATGAGTGAGTCTACGGCCCGTGAGGTTTGGCGGGCAGTGTTGGGAGACCTCCAGTTGCAGCTTCCACGCCCTACCTTTGAGACCTGGCTGAAGCCCACTGAAGGCGTGGCCTTCGACGGCAATACCTTCGTGGTTGAGGCGCCCAACTCCTTTGCCGTGGAGTGGTTGGAACGCCGGATGTATCATGCCCTAAAGAAGACCCTTCAAAAAGTTTCTGGCCGTGATTTTGAATTGGAATTGAAGGTAAAGTCCCAGGGCGATTTTTACGCCGTGGAGCAGGCGCCGCTAGCGCCGGACCAGGCAGCGGGCGCGACTCCAACTGCCCCTCCTTTGTTCGAGATGCGGTCCTTCAACCCCAAGTATTCCTTTGAGTCCTTCGTCGCCGGGCCGTCCAACCGGCTGGCCCTGAGCGCTTCCAAAGCGGTTGCGGAATCCCCAGGCCAGGTCTACAACCCGTTGTACCTGCACTCGGGGGCCGGGCTGGGCAAGACCCATCTGCTGCAGGCCATCGGCAAGACCTGCGCCAGCCGGGGCATGTCGGTGCTCTACGTGACCTCGGAGCAGTTCACCAACGAGTTCATCTCCGCCATTCGCAACCGCACCACCGAAGACTTCCGGCGCCGCTACCGCTCGGTCCAGGTGCTGCTAATCGACGACGTCCAGTTCCTGAGCGGCAAGGAACAGACCCATGAGGGTTTCTTCCATACCTTCAACGACCTGCATAACTCGGGGAACCAGGTGGTCATCTCCGCGGACCGCCCACCCCGGGAACTGGCGTCCATGGAAGACCGGCTGCGCTCCCGCTTTGAGTGGGGGTTGATCGCCGACATCCAGCCGCCGGACCTGGAGACCCGCATGGCCATCCTGGCCAGCAAGGCCGGCCAGATGCGGGTCGAGGTGGAAGACAGCGTCATTGAGTTGATCGCCAAACGCGTTCAGCGAAACGTGCGGGAACTGGAGGGCAGCCTGAACCGGATGGTGGCCTATTCCCAGTTGATGAACGTGAACATCACCCTGGAAATGACCCTGCAGATACTGAATGACATGGCCCCCGAGACGGCGGCCCGGTCCATCGATCCGCAGCGGATCTTCGAGCAGGTGGCCCTTTTCTACGCCCTTTCGGTGAGGGACCTGATGGCCAAGAACCGCACCAAGAAGGTGGCCCTGGCCCGGCAGGTCGCCATGTATCTATTGATCTACGAGTTGGCGCTTTCCCCCACCCAGGTTGGCCGGCTGTTGGGTGGGCGCGACCACTCCACGGTGATTCACGGCGCCGGCAAGATCAACGGCGAGGTCGCCGAGAACGGCCAAATCAGACAAGACGTCATGGCCATCAAAGAGGCGATCTTCGCTTAGGGTTAGGTAGTCGGGTGTGGTGATTGACCTTGGCGGAGTGGGGAAATCCCCTTCTGGTCCCCCTTTGCGAAAGGGGGACGTTGTTTTTTCGCCTCCGGATGCATGACCGGCGGGGCCAACCAGCGGCCGATATGCGTTCTTCGGTAGAGTTTGAACGGCAGCTTCCAAGCCGCTTGGTCCAGCATGAGGCGCACCAAGATTTTGCTTCGCAACGGCGCGGATGCCAGATAGGCTACGCCTCCAACCGCGGGCAGCAGGGCTAACCCCATGACCAATGGGGTATGGACGTTGGGTAGCCGGTCAGCGCCCGCCTCAGGGTCACGCCTAAACCGCCTGATTTGGACCTTGGTCCAGAAAAACAGGGTCCACGTAAAACGCGCCAAACTTCGCATGCCGGGGATCGGAAGGGCGATGGCCACGCTCAAAATCAGGTGAACACCAAGGTGGCGGGTGGCGAGCCTGGCAGCGTCGGAAGCCAGGCGGACCCGCAACGCAGCGGCTTCGTAGGGAGCGATTCTGTTTTCTTTCTCCCACCGGTCTATACCGTTGTTCAAGAAGAGTTCCGCCGCGGCATCGGCGCCGGCCAGCGAGCTCATCAGGTGCTGGAACCGCGCTTTCAGATTCAACAAGCGATAGGTCCCGGCGATGAGGTGTCCAAAGACACGGGGTTCCGCGGCTTTCCAGGTGTTTATCGCTTCCTCCGCATGGTCGGTGGCGTGCTTAAGGGCCTTCACCCCATCGACCCCAAGGGTACTGGTGAGGGCGGCTTCATTGGCGCTGGTGAAATCCCGCAGTCTCGGGAAATCGATGTCGTCGAAGATGGGAAGGTTCCCACTCTTCAGTGAGGACCGGAATTGCCCCGGCGCCGGAAACAGGCTGATCACCGCCGACTCCAGGTCGATGATCGTGTAATCTCCCTCGGCGGAAAGTATCAGGTTGGTGTGGGCATGGGGATTGCGCGGATTCACCTGCCAAACGGATAATCCGGCCTCGGCGAAGATCGCGGAGACCTCTCCCATGAATCTCTGGGCCGGCGCGTCATTCTCCGCTACCTCTCCCGGAATAAACTCGGTGATGAACCGGCAATTGCCGTGCTTGCAGTCGATGTCGGTCACCGGTGCTACCAGGTCTTTACCAAAGCGATGGATGGTCAACAAGCTGGCGATCTGCCGGCGGTATTTCCCGGCCTGTAGTGCGGCATTGTTGGTTTCATAAGGGAATTTGGCTTGGAACGCCAACCAATAAAGCACCCGGACCAGCGGTGGGGGCCTGTAGACCTTGGTCGCGGTTCCCTCCACTGGGTCCAACACAACCACGCTTGCGATGGAACTCGCGACCGTGCAGCTGTCACAGGCCACAACCCCAGGATTCTCCTTGTTCTGCCAGGCGGACATCCATCTCGTTCCCCTGACGTACATAAATGTGGGGATTATGATCAGCAGCCAGATGGCAGCCAGCAGGTACCCGGCGGCCACATCGCTTGGAAAATGGTCCTGGACGTGGACTCGTGATGGTCCGACCGCCACGATGATGATTCCAAAAACGGCCAGGACCGGCAACAGGATCTTCGGTTTCATCTTGTAATAAACAGCCAAGAATCCCATGAAACCGAAGAATACCGTGGTGCCAAAGACATGGCCGCTGGGAAAGGCGGGTGCCGGGTTATCGGATGACGCCAGAGGCCGGCCGCGGTCCACGATCTCGCCCAGAGTGAAGTCGCCCAAGATGGCCACGGCGCCGATGGTAACGCCGACAGCAGTGAACACGATCGCCGGCCGCGTTTTCCCCAGTAACAGGAGGAACGTCACTCCCATCAGGCCATAAATAATCCCAGGCTCCGGGCCGGTTACGAATGAAACTATATCAAAGAATGTTGTTAGGCCCCGCAGGTCCCAACCGACGACCCAATCCATGACCCTGATGTCCTGGGATGGAGTCGGATTGTCCATGATAGTTTTGGTCAGCAGGGCAAGTGACGCTGCCAGAATCCCGACGGTAGCCAGCCAAAGCAGAGACCGGGTATTCAAAGCGGCCCTTACCGGAATATTTTGTGCCAATGTGGTCATGGTCCTTCCCCCAGGCGTTTCTCGTTGCCGACCGTAATCAAGTCGTTCACTGCGTTAGATGTCCTGGTTGAATTTGCGGTTTTTGGGCTTTGGCCAAACGCGCTTTCGCGAAGTGGGGAAATCCCCCAGTGGTCCCCTTTTGCGAAAGGGGGACATTTCCTTAATCCCCCTCCCGATCCGAATCGGGATAGATAAAGGGGGGTTGGGGGGATTTGGGGATTTATCGGGTACAATAGCCCGGTATGGAAGACCTCAAATCACACGCCATCGTCAAGACCCACGAGCTGGCCCTGAAGGGCAAGAACCGCCCCTGGTTCATGCGCAAATTGACCGACAATCTCCGGACCGCCACCAAAGGGGCGGGTGTTGAGCGCGTCTGGCAAGGCCAGTTGTTTGTCGGCCTGACCCTGACCGATGAATCCTGCTGGCCGGAGGTCAAGTCCCGGATCAAAGATGTATTCGGCGTGGCCAAGTTCTACAAAGCCTATGAACTGCCCCAGGACCTGGACGGCCTGAAGGCCCGGATCCCCCAATTTCTTGAGGGCCGCAGCTTCGACACGTTCCGCATCACCACTAACCGCGCCGACAAGCGGTTCCCCATGACGTCGGAGGAGGTCAACCGGGACCTGGGAGCCTTTGTGAAAGACCTGACCGGGGCCCAGGTGAAACTCAAGGACCCGGAGCTAACCCTCTATGTGGATATTCAGGTCAAAGGGTTCTTGGTCTATTTCGATGAGGTGAAGGCCCACGGCGGCCTGCCGGTGGGAGTCAGCGGCAAGGTGGCCGTGATGCTCTCCGGGGGCATCGACTCGCCGGTGGCGGCTTGGCAGATGATGAAACGGGGCTGCCAGGCGATGTTCGTCCACTTCCACAGCTATCCTCTGGTGGACCGCACCTCCATGGAGAAAGCCGCGGACCTAGTGGAACACCTGACCCGGCACCAATACCAGTCCAACCTCTTCATGGCGCCTCTGGGCGAGATTCAGAAGAAGATCATCCTCACCTGCCCGCCGTCATACCGGGTGGTGCTCTACCGCCGGTTCATGGTCCGGATCACCGAGGTCCTGGCCAGACGCAACCGGGCCAAGGCCATCATCACCGGCGAGAGCTGCGGACAGGTAGCCTCCCAAACCCTGGAGAATATCGCCGTGGTGGACCAGTCGGCCGGCATGCCCATCCTCCGGCCGCTGATCGGTCACAACAAAGAAGAGATCGTCGATATGGCCCGGAAAATCGGCACCTTTTCCACTTCGATCCTTCCGGACCAGGACTGCTGCACCCTTTTCGTCCCGAAACATCCGGAGACCAAAGCCAGCCTGGACACCGTGCTGCGGTTGGAGGAGGGACTTTCGGTGGACGAGATGGTCAAGGAGTCGGTGGAGAATACTGAACGCCGCCAATTCGCCTCTCCGGAGGCCGCCGCGCCGGCCCAATAGCCATGGCCCAGACTGCCGCTCCCGATGGCCTCCCCTCCCTGGACTCCGCAACCCGCAACCGCCTCTTGCAAGAGGTCCTCAAGGGCGTCTCCCGCTCTTTCTACCTGACTCTCCGCGTCCTGCCCAAGAACCTGCGTGAACCCGTGGGCCTGGCCTACCTACTAGCCCGCACCGCCGACACAATCTCCGACCGCCGCGCCGGGTTTACTGGCCAGCGCGCTGGGTTTACTGGGGCACGGTTGGAGGGGTTGGCTGTTTTGCGGGCTCAGGTGGCTGGGCCGGCGGACTTGGGGGTTTTGGGGGAACTGGCATCCCAGTTGATGGGAGAAGGGCTTTCTTCTCCGAAAGAACGGGCATTATTTGGTTCGCTGGTTGATTGTTTTGCGCTGCTGGAGTCGCTTGATGAAGCCGACCGGGAGCAGGTCAGGTGGGTCGTCACAACGTTGACCCAGGGCATGGAGATGGACCTGACCAGCTTCCCTTCCGCGGATTCGGCAGGATTGGCGGCGCTGCCCACCGGCGCCGACTTGGACCGTTATACCTATCTGGTGGCTGGGTGTGTCGGCGAGTTCTGGACCAATCTTACAGCCGCTCACGACCCCGGCTTGAAGGGGTGGGACTTGGCGAAAATGGCGGAGATCGGAGTGCGGTTCGGAAAAGCCCTGCAGTTGACCAACGTCCTGCGGGACATTCCCCGGGACCTGCGGAACGGCCGGTGCTATCTACCCGCCGACGAGTTGTTGGCGGCCGGACTGACTCCTAAAGACCTGCTTGACCCGGCCAACGAAGTACGCGCCAGACGGGTCCTTCTGCCTTGGATGGCGACCGCCCTGGGTCATTTCCAAGCGGCCGAGGAATACCTGACGGCGATTCCGCGCCGGTCGGTCCGGCTGCGTTTGGCCTGCCTGTGGCCCCTCTTGCTGGGCCTGGCCACCCTGGCCCGCCTGGCTCACAGCGGCAAGTGGCTCGACCCGGACACCACCACCAAAGTCAGCCGGCGGTGGGTCTACGGCATGATGTTTTTGTCCCTGCCCGCCGTCTGCTCCAACACGCTGCTGCGCCGCTGGATAAAACGCTTGAGCCGCGAGGTAGAACGCTCGATCTAGCCCACGCCCCAAGCCGCAATCCTGCGAAGCGAGAAACCTGGCTTTGCCAGTGTTAGTATTAGCTGGCTCGCCTCTCCACTGTCATTTTGATGAGCTCTCCCGACGCGTCGGGAAAGAATCTTCCAAGCACAACTTTGGCAGACCCTTCGCTTCGCTCAGGGTGACATATGGGTGGCGCTTTTCAGACTGGAAATCAGGTTCGGTCGAAAGATTGATGCCAACCCAAGTATCAGCGGGCTGGTATTCGTTTTTACGAACCTCACCCACGGGAGCCTTAGATGGAGTTCGGTCTTTTCGTAGAGTTTCCCTCGAACGAGCAAACCACCCAGGCGCAGATATTCAAAGATTCCATGGATCTGATCGATGCCGCTGAAGAGTCGGGCTCGGAAGGGGTCTGGCTGGCGGAGTACCACTTCGATCCGGGCCGGTCGGTTTTGTCTGCCCCAGTCAC
>JACZYV010000119.1:0-9610 GCA_022570905.1 Chloroflexota bacterium | reverse complement strand
CCACCCACCGGAGGAATCGGTTTTGATCCCTCGGGCCTACCTGGAATAGGCTGTGACCGGCTTGCGGTTTCGGACGGAGAGATTAAAAAAGGCCCCCCGATCAACAGGGGGCCTTTTTGTTGTTGCGGGAGTGGGTCTAGTTGACTATGAAGTTTCCGAACATGGTGAAGTTGTGGCCCGGGAAGGTGCAAACGAACTGATAGGTGCCCGGCGCCGGCGCGGTGAAGGTCACTTCACCCGTTTCTCCGGGGCCGATCAATACGGTGTTGGCGATGACCCTGGAATCTCCCGGTTTGACCCAGTTGTTGGCCGGTCCGGCGGCGGTGCCGTCGATGGCCACAGCGTCTTTGGTGTCAGCTTGCACAATGACAAAGTTGTGGATGTTCACGGTTGAGGGGTTGGTGAAAGTGATTGTCACTTCGACACCGGAGTCCGCGGTCATGTTGTCAATATCGAAGGATAGGGAATCACCTACCGCCCCGATGCTGAGGGCTAATGGGCCCGCCGCAACCGGGGTTTCAGTTTCGGTAGTCCCGGTGATGGCCGGAGTGGTCGTCTCTGCCGCTTTTTCAGTTTCCGCGTGTTCAACGTAGGGAATGGCGCGGTCTAGGGCATATGTTCGCGGATTGCCGTTCATGGCGGTGAAAAGTCCGAGTAACGCAAGTCCCACCATGAACGCCAAGGCCAACCCTCCAATGAATAGGGTGGTAAAGAGCTTGTTGTCGAATTTCAGATGCATGTAGAACATGATCACGATGTAGAACTTAACGACCGACAAGCCAACCAACAAAGGAATCTTGGCGGCGCCCAGATCGTCTGATACACCAGCCCGGTCCCAGATCAGCAGGAATTCGACGATGGTGATCGCGAACAAGATTATCGCGACTAGCACATATTGCTTGAACGTGGGGTGGTGTGACGTCTGTTCGGTTTCGTGGGCCATATTTATTCCAAGGGACTCCTGATGGAGCCAGGCAAGGGATGTATGTTATCCGCCTGGAAGGACGGGGCCGGTATCGAACCCGCCGATCAGGTATAGCAGCGTGAAGATGACGATCCAAACGATGTCGACGAAGTGCCAGTACAGACCGAGGAGTTCGACATCCAGCGCGGTTTTGGGGCCCAGCCGTCCTTTTGCGCCTATAACGGACATAGCCAGGAGCCAGATGATTCCCAATGTAACGTGAGCGCCGTGGAATCCGGTGAGGGTGAAGAAGGAGGCGCCGAATAGGTTGCCGCCTAAAGTCAGTCCTTCGTTCTTGAATGAATTGAATTCGAATATCTGGAATCCGATAAAAACCGATCCCAGCGCGGCGGTGGTCAAAAGCCAGCCGACGATGGCCCGTTTGTTGTCGGCGTTAGTGGCGGCCAGCGCCTGTACCATGGCGAAGCTGCTCATCAGCAAGACGAAGGTGCTGATGGTCGTGACAGGAACGCTGATGATGTCTATCGGATAGGGACCGACCAGGCTCTGACCGCGGTAGACCATGTAGGTGGCGATCAGGGCGGCGAAGAAAAGACAGTCCGACCCCAAAAACACCCACATGAGTAACTTGCGGTGGCTTAGACCGGTGGTTGTATATTCTTGTTCTGCTGCGTGGGCCAAGATCTCAGTCTCCTAGTGGTCGTCGCTGGGTGCGGCTGCCGGTTCGTTGCTCCAGCCGATCACACCCATCATCGCGATGGCTCCGCCCAAAAAGCTGATGGCATAGTGGGAAAGCAGCCCGCCTCCGATCAGAGTCACGCCCGCGGCTGTGAAGATCGGCCAGTACGACGGGCTGGGCATATGGATAGTCTTGGGATCGACCAAAGCCTCAGGCTCAGTGATGGGAGTACCGGCGGCTTCGGCCTTCGCTTTCGTGATCCAATATTGGTCGAGCCCCTCAACCTGGGGAATCTCCGCGAAGTTGTAGGCTGGAGGCGGGGAGGCGATGCTCCACTCCAATCCAGGGGCATCCCAAGGATCGTGGCCGACCCGCCGCGAATTGCGGGTCTGCCAGATGTTGATGAGGAAGACCAAGAACGCGGCGAACAGTACGACGTAGCCGAAGCTGGCTAAACGGTTGAGGTTCTCCCAGCCAAATTCCGCAGTGTAGGTATAGATGCGGCGGGGCATGCCGTTCAAACCAAGGTAGTGCATGGGGAAGAATGTCAGGTTCATTCCGATGAACATCAGCCAGAAATTCACCTTTCCCAGTGTCTCGTTAAGCATCTTGCCGGTTATCTTTGGCCACCAGTAATAGATGCCGGCGAAGATGCCGAAGATCGAGCCGCCAAATAGCACGTAGTGCAGGTGGGCGACGACGTAATAGGTGTCCTGCTGTTGGAAGTCGGACGGGGAGATGGCATGAGAGATGCCACTTAAACCGCCAACGATGAATAGCGCTATGAATCCGAGGGCGAACATCATCGCCGTTGTGAACTCAACGGAACCCTTCCACACCGTAAGAATCCAGTTGAAGATCTTCACGCCGGTTGGCACCGCAATCAGCATGGTGGTGATGGTGAAAATCGAGTTCGCTACTGGACCCAGGCCAACGGTGAACATGTGGTGGGCCCACACGGCCCAGCCCATGATGCCGATGACTATTCCAGAGAATACGATGAAGGGATAGCCGAACAAGGGCTTTCTCGAAAAAGTCGGCAAGACCTCTGACACGATACCCATGGCTGGCAGGATCAGGATGTAGACCTCAGGGTGCCCGAAGACCCAGAAAAGATGCTGCCAGAGGACGGGGTCGCCACCCCCAGTGGGGATGAAGAAATGGGTCCCGAAGTTGCGGTCCATGGTCAATTCAATAAGGCCCACCGTTATTACCGGGAAGGCCAGGACCAATAAGAGCGAAGTTATCAAGGTCATCCAAACGAATACCGGCATGCGCAATAGGGACATGCCAGGCGCGCGCAGGTTGATGATAGTCACTACAAAGTTCAACGCCCCCGCAACGGATGCAACCCCCATTACGAGAAGGCCGATGGCCCAATAGTCCAGTCCCCTGCTCATGCTGAAGGGCTTCTCGGTGAGGTTCGCGTAAGAGAACCAACCGGCGTCCGGCACCTGGTCAACGAGGAAACTCACGTGCATGAGGACCGCGCCGAACACGAAGAGCCAGTAACTTAGGGCATTGAGTCTGGGGAATGCGACGTCCCTCGCGCCGATGGCCAGCGGCACCACGAAGTTAAAGAAGCTGACCCCTAGCGGCATGATAACCATGAATATCATTGTGGTGGCATGCATGGTGAACATCTGATTGAACTGCGCGGGACCGAGGAAGTCGTTGTCGGCCTGGACCAACTGCATGCGGAGGGTGCCGGCTTCGACGCCCGCGATCAACAGGAAGATGAAGGCGGTCACGCCGTAAAGCACGGCGATCCGCTTATGATCGACCGTAGTCATCCAGCCCCAGACGCCGGCGTAGCTAGTTGGTCGTGATATGGCGCCAGTTATCGTTGCCATTTTTCGCTTTATCCGGGCCCTCTACCGGACAGTCCGGTGGAAGACCGCGGTCTCCGCTCCTATTTGGTAAATTCTACCGCAAGTCCAACAAATACCCAATCAGGGCATCGATCTCCTCGTCGCTAAGGTTTGCATCGCCATCCTGGTACAAAACCGCCCGCTCCGACATGTAGTTGCCAGGCTTGATGTCTTCTGGGTTGTGCAGCCATTCCCGCAGCGTAGTCTCGGACAGATTGATTATGCCTGCCGCGAGGGTCGCACGAGTCCTGAGGTCGGTTAGGTTCGGCGCCGGCACCGGAGTGATGTCGGCCCCGGTTAGGAAGCCTTGCAGCCGGCTGGCGGAAAGGGCCGGGTCGTCGGGGCCGTCAATAGTATGGCACAGGGTGCAGTTGGCCGCGAATATCTGCTTTCCCTTCTTGGCTTTGTCGGTGATGGCGGGTGGTTCGCCGTAGGCGGCAGCCCAGGAATCAAAGTCGGCTTGCTCCATCACGATGACTCGGAAACGCATCAAAGCGTGGGCTATGCCACACAACTCAGCGCATTGCGCAAATAGAGTCACCGGCAGATCTTCGTCAATCTTGTCGGAGTCGGCCTGGAACCACATCTTATTCTCGTGGGTGGGGATCATGTCCAGCTTGCCGGCAAGCTTGGGCACCCAGAAACTGTGGATAACGTCATCGGAGAAGAGGCTCAACGTGATGGGCCGGTCGACCGGGATCCGCAGCTCGTTGGCGGTGATGATCTTTTTGCCGTTTCCGGCGTCTGGGTATTCAAACTCAAACCACCATTGGTGGCCTGTGACGTTGACCTGCAAAGGGGTTGGACCTGATTTGGGAGGTTTGTCAATCTCAAAGAGGGTGAATACGGACCAGATGCCCAATCCCATGACAAGGATGGTGGGAATGATGGTCAGCACGATCTCTAATGTGTTGTTGCCATGAATCTGAAGCGGTTTGGGTTGTCCCGGGCGCCTGCGGTAGCGGATGATGGCGTAGAGAAGGACGCCCTCAACCAGGAAAAAGACCACCACCATCATCCACATGGTGACGTTGAATAAATCCAGCTGCGCTTGGGCCACCGGGCCGAATGCCTCCCAGGTGGACATTCCCTCTTTGGAACAACCAATCACAAACAAGAAAAGGGCCGCCAGCAGACCAAAGATGACCGAGCGGTTCTTCAGGCTACTGCGGCGTCCCGTAGGCCGGTTGGAGTTCGAAGTGGATTGCATGGGAAGGGATCCTGCCCGCCGGAAGGGCGACGGCCCCATTTTCGGCTCCCAGGGGATTTATTTAGTTTGGCAACCGTGCCTTCAGTATGTAATTGGATGGGGCGGGTTCGCCCCTGGTTCCACCGTTACTTGAGCGCGTGTGTGCCAAATTTCACTAACCATTGGGGACATTATCACACGCCCAACTAGCCTGTCAACGCATCTGAGCGTGGGCCAAGCCTGATGCCGTTGCCGCTGAAACCGGGCCTAGAACCGGTACACACCGTCGGGCAACATGACCGCGAATAACAGAGCCAAATAAAGCAACGAGAATAGATAAAGATGTTTGGCCCTGCGGACGGAGTACTCTCGTTTTAGCTTCCAGGCGAAGGCGATGAACACCGCGCCCAGGACCGCCGCCGATGCAAGGTATATCAGGCCAACCGCATCCGAAGCGCCGAAGAGCAACGTCAACGCCACCAATGCCAGGCTGTAGACGAATATGTTTTGGGCGGTCCGCTCTTCCCCCACCACCACCGGCAACATGGGGATTCCCGCCCGTTGGTAGTCTTTTTGGATCAACAGCGCCAGTGCCCAAAAATGGGGCGGCGTCCAGAAAAAGACGATGGTGAACAGGTACAAGGCCGGCAGGTCCAGGCTGCCTGTGACGGCGGTCCAGCCGACCATCGGCGGTATGGCCCCGGCGGCGCCGCCGATAACGATGTTCTGCGGCGTGCTGCGTTTTAGCCAGCCGGTGTAGACCAATATGTAAAACAGCGTGGCCGACAGGGTGAGCGACGCTGAGAGCAGGTTCACCCAATAAGCCAGAACGAAGAAGGCCCCCAAATTCAGGGCGATGCCGAAGGCCAGGGCGCTCATGGGCGCGATACGTTTGCTGGCGACCGGGCGCTGTGACGTCCGGGACATCATGGCGTCTATGTCCTGGTCCAGGAAGTGGTTGATGGCGTTTGCCCCGCCGGCTCCCAGCGCGCCTCCCACACACACCAGGACCAATGTCTGGAGCGATGGGATACCCTCTGCCGCCAGGAACATGCCGCCGATGGCGGTGATGAGGAGCAGGCTAATGATCGGCGGCTTGGTGAGCGTCAGGTAGTCGTTGGCCAGGCCCACGATGCCGCCGGGCTTTTCACCAGGCTTTTCAACCGCCGCCTGTCCCCGATCCACTCCTTCAGCCATTAGCCGCGCCGCTCCAACGGGTGCCAGGGCTGGAGAAGGTCAACACGATGAGGGCTGACACCGCGATCCACACCGCGGTGGCCATGGCCAGATGCAGGGCCCGCAGGTCTTGGCTCAAGTCAGCCCATATCACTCCAGCTCCGACCAATACCTGGACCATGAAGAGGGCCATGGCCGCCATGGAAATGACTCTGATCTCGACCGGTTGGGTCCTCCCTCTAAAGCCCAGGTGCAGACTGTATAGAACGAACAGCCCCACGACCGCGGCAACATAACGGTGGGCCATGTGGATGATCTGCAGGCGGTGTTCAGGGAATGCGTTCCCAAAGCAACGCGGCCATTCCGAACAGGCGCCAAAGGCCCCGGTGATGGTCACATATGAACCTGAAAGCAACAGCAAGAATACCGCCACCCCTGCAATGACGACCGAGACCGGGAATCTGCGTGTCTTGCCGACCCCCCAACCGGGCATCTTTATCGCCAAAGGTCCTCGGTATGCGACCACCGCCAGCACCACCAGTACCGCGACCAGGGCTTCACCGACCGCCAGGTGCGCCATGACAGCGGCGCCGGGAAGTTCGCTCAACACGGTGGCCCCACCCAGGGCGGCCTGGGCTATCACCAAGCCGAAGGCCACGGACGCAGGAACCAAGACCCACCGTTCCCGCCGGTAGCGCATCCAGGCTGCGATGAACAGGAACAGGATCAATGGGCCAACAACGAAAGACGCGGTCACCCGGTGGGAATACTCGATGAGGGCTTTAGTTTCAAGTGGGGGAAAGATGCCTCCATCGCAGCCCGGCCAGTCGGGGCAGCCGAGGCCCGATTCGGTGACACGGACAACTCCACCCAGGACCACCAGAGCGAATGTGGCGAGAACCGTGAATGCCGAGATGCCCCGGAACCAGTCGTGAAACCCGCCGTCGTGGCCTAATCGCATGACACCGGCTCGGTCTGAGGGTCTGGAAAGGCGGGAATTCCGTTGGGTTCGCCCCGGCAAGGGCCGCTAGTTCGAGGCCGTGGTTGGTGACTGCGTGTCATTGGTTCCTGGTTGACGGTCCCGATGAAGTCGGGGCTGGGCGTCGGGTCTCTCTGGGGCTATGTTATCACCGCGGCGTTTTCAGCCGGGCTGGGACTGATCGTGGCATGGGGCGGTAAAGTCGCACCACAGCGCACAGAACGTTATCATAGGGCCCAAATGATGTCAATAAATTTCGTGCCTGGCCACGCACGACCCAAAGCGGGGTGGGCGGTGGTCTACATCCGATGCGGTGTGGCTGGCATGGGGTTAGTTTTGGGCCGAAGCGGTCTGGTTCTTGCGTGGTCTGTGTTATCATTTTCTGCGCTATCATGGAGCCTGCTGTCCAAGTTGAAAATCTAGTTAAGCGATTCGGTTCCTTCACCGCGGTTGACGGGGTGACATTCGCCGTTGAGCGAGGTGAGGTCTTTGGGATTTTGGGCCCCAATGGGGCCGGCAAGACCACCACACTGGAGATCATTGAGAGTCTCCAGAAGCCAACGGAAGGCCGGGTCAGCGTTTTGGGGCTGGATGTGCAGTCCAACGCAGCCAAGGTGAAGGCCCGTATCGGAGTCCAACTCCAAGCCTCCGCCTACTATGATTACCTCAACCTCAAGGAGATCCTGGCACTGCTGGGCAGTTTTTACCCCTCCAGGGCCGCGCCTGAAGCTCTACTCGAGCAAGTTGGCCTGATGGATAAATCGGCCAGCCGCATGGCCGAACTCTCCGGCGGTCAACGGCAGCGGTTCGCCGTGGCGGCCAGCCTGGTCAATAACCCGGAGCTGGTGATCTTGGACGAGCCCACCACCGGCCTTGACCCCCAGGCCCGCCGCAACCTTTGGGGCCTTATTCGAGAGGTCAATCAGCGCGGCGTCACCGTGGTCCTCACCACCCACTACATGGATGAGGCGGAGATGCTCTGTAACCGCCTGGCCATCATGGACCACGGGCGGCTTCTGGCATTGGACACGCCCCGGAACCTGATCAATCAATTGGAGGCCAGCTACGCCGTGAAATTGACCTTGGACAAGCCGATGACCGTGGCCCAACTGGAGGCTCTGAACGGCGGCGTTGAGGTGGTCCAAATAGAGGGCCAAGTCACGGAACGGACAGAGGAACAAGCTGATGAGGACGGCGGAGCGGAGAACACCTATCTGTTGCGGCTCGCCAACAGCCCTTCCGCGCTGCGGTCCATGCTGGACGAGATAGCCAAGGCCGGCCTGGGCCTGGAGAATCTTCAAATCACCCCCGTCACCCTGGAGGATGTCTTTCTCGAGCTGACCGGCAGCGAGCTGCGAGACTAGTTTTGATTGCGTTGGTTCTGGCCAATCTGAAGATGATGGCGCGCAACCGCCAGGCCATCTTCTGGGCTTTGTTCTTTCCCCTGATGTTGGTGGTGGTGTTCGGGTTGTTCGATTTCAACGGGGTCGGCGCGGCCGACGTGGCCGTCATCGACCAATCGGGCGGCCCCAGGGCCGAGCTGTTCCGGGAGCGGCTGGAGGGGATAGAGTTCCTGGAACTGGAATTTGAGGAGATCGACCCAAGTCAGGCGCGGGACAAAGTGGCCGACGGCGACCTTGGATATTTGATAATCATTCCGGAGATGTTCGACGACCCGGCGGCCCAGGCGCAAGCAGTGGCCCCGGCGCCGGTGACTCTGGTCTATAGCACCCGCAACCCGGACCGCAATCAACTGGTGGACGGCGCGGTCCGCAATCTGGTTTCTGAAATTCAATCGGAGAGCGGCCCCGTCGTGCCGTCCCAACTCCTGACGGCGGACGTGATCCAAGTGCCTGAGGTCGACTATTTCGACACTGTGCTTCTGGGGTTGCTGGGATTGGGAATCATGACCAACTCCATCATCTCCATCGCGGTCCGGATCAGCACCTTCCGGAACCAGTCCATACTTAAGCGCCTTTTAGTGACCCCTCTTCCCATCTGGAAGTTTTTTGCCGCGGAGATCACGGCCCACGTGCTATTGGCCTTGGTGCAGGCGGCAATCATCTTGTCCCTGGGCGTCTTCGTGTTCGGAGGGCACGTCAACGGAAACATCCTGTGGGTCTTTGCGATCACGGCGTTGGGCAGCGTCGTGTTTTTGAACATCGGATTCATCCTGTCCGCCTGGGCCAAGTCCCCGGCGGCCGCCTCGGGGATGGGCAACGCCGTGGCCCTGCCCATGATGTTTCTCGGGGGAACTTTCTTCTCCACCGCGGCCCTGCCGTGGATCCTCCCTCAGCTGTCGATGGCGCTGCCCCTTACGCCCATGTTGGCGGCGCTGCGCGACGTCGCCATCGACAGCGCACCCATCTGGGATACCTGGCCATATCTGGCGGCGATGGGCGGCTGGGTGGTGGCCACGGCGCTGGCGGCCATCAAGGTGTTCAAGTTCGGATGATACGGAGCGCAGAACGCCCTGGAGCAAAAAAACTGGCGCTGGCTGCATCAATGCTGCTCATCGTGGCGGCTTGTGGCGGTGGCGGCGAAAAAATTGTGACGGGGCTGGTGGTCGAGGCGGTCGAACGCAACCTGGCCGAGATAGAATTACTCCGGGTGCGGGGCGGCGATGGCAGAGTATGGGAGTTCTCCACGGAGGGGTCCGTCGGGATCAGCGCCGCGCACCTGAGGCAGCACCAAGTGCTCGGCGAAAAAGTCACGGTCACCTATAAGGAAAAGGACGGCCGTCTGATCGCCGTGGATGTTCGCGACGCCGTGGCTCCGCAACGTTACGGGC
>JACZYV010000234.1:0-2472 GCA_022570905.1 Chloroflexota bacterium | reverse complement strand
ATGTTCTATGGCTGGTGGATCGCAATCATATCCGCCAGCGTGGATTCCCTGAAACACGGCACCTTCAACAAGGGTTTCACCTCCTACATAATTCCCCTGCGCAACGAATTGGGCATCGGCGTCGCCGCCATCGCGTTCGCCGAGATGCTGGGGCGCATGGAAGGTGGGCTGCAGGGCCCGCTCATGGGCTGGGCGACCGACCGCTTCGGCCCCCGGGTCATCCTGATGTTCGGCGGCCTCACCTCCGGCCTCGGCTTCATCCTGCTCTCCTTCACCCAGAACTACCTTTATTTCGTGATCATCTTTGTGGGGCTCCTGTCGCTGGGGTTCCGGGCCGGGTACAACAACGCCACCATGCCGGCCATCAACCAGTGGTTCCGGCGGCACCGGGGCCTGGCCATGGGAATCGCCGGGACCGGCACGGCCATCGGGGGCACGCTGATCGCCCCGCTCATGGGGTTCTTGGTGCTGGGCGCCGGTTGGCGTCCGGCGGCCTTCGTCTCCGGTGTGATCATCCTGGCGGTGGTGATCCCGATGTCGTTATTGATCCGCCGTGACCCGGAGAGCATGGGGCTGAGGCCGGACGGAGACCCGATCCCGGAGAACGAGGTCAACATCGTCTCGGCGGCGGCGCCGGGAGAGGAGGTCCCCGCGATGGAGCGGCACGGCGCCGCCATACTCCACGCCGGAGAGCCTGATTTCACCGCTTCCGAAGCCATGAGAACGCCCACCTTCTGGATATTCGTGTTGGCCGTGGGCCTGCGGAACACCGTCCATTCCGGGGTGACGTTCCTGATGGTGCCCCTGGTGGTCTGGTTCCTGATGGGTTCGGGGCGCAGCGAGGACGGCGCTCAACCCATCGCGGTGGCGTTCATCGGCGTGATGTCCTTCAGTCTGTTGTTGATGATTCCCATCATCGGCTGGCTGGGCGACCGGTGGTCCAAAAACAAGCTGAGTTCCATTTGCATGATCGGCGGGGCATTGTCCATGCTGGTCCTGGTGAACGGCAATGGGAATATCTGGCAGGTGGTGGCGTTCGTGGTCCTGTTGGCCTTTTCGGAGACGGCCAACCCCCTGGCCTGGGCCATCTTGGGAGATTACTTCGGCCGGCGCAGTTACGCCACGCTAAGGGGCTGGCAGCACCTGCCCGACCAGTTCATGTCCATGAGCACACCGCTCTGGATGGGGATAATATTCGAGCGGACCGGCAGCTACCAATGGGCCCTGATCCCCCTGGTGGTCATCTACGCTCTGGCGGCCCTGCTCTATCTGTTGATTCCCAACCCCAGAACGCCGGCCCGGGTGCGGGCTTACCAGGAGCAGGGCCTTGGGATAAGGCAGGACTAGCTTCCGGGCTCATTGATCGCTTTGGCGAAGCCCTTGACGGCCCCCTCCAACACCCAGTCCTCGACGCAGTACGAGATGCGGAAGTAGCCGGGCGTGCCGAAGCCCCGCCCCGGCACCACCAGCACGTTGCTGTTCAGAAGCGTCCGGCAGAAGGCCGCGTCGTCCTCGATGGGCGCCTTGGGGTACAGATAGAAGGCCCCCTGAGGCCGGACCACCTCATACCCCAGTTCCCCCAAATGCTGGCAGAGATAGTCCCGTTTCTTCTCGTAATACCCCGCGTCCACGCTCACGCCCTGCAGGTTGCGGACGATGTGCTGCATCAGGGCTGGCGCGTTGACGAACCCCAGCGTCCGGTTGCAGAAAGAAAGCCCGGCCGACAACTCCTCTTTACCCTGGTGATTGGGGTTCACCGCGATGTAGCCGATGCGCTCTCCCGGCAGGGCCAGGTCCTTGGCGTGGGAGGTGACCATCAGGCTGTTGTCGTAATGGGGCAGGACCTGGGGGAAGCTGATGCCGTCGAAGATGATTCGGCGGTAGGGTTCGTCGCTGATGATGAAGATCTCGGTCCCGTGCTCGGCCTGCTTCCGCTCCAACAAAGCCGCCAGTCCCTTGAGGCTCTCTTCGGAATAGACGGCGCCGGTGGGATTGTTGGGGGAGTTGATCATGATGGCCCTAGTCTTGGCGGTCATCACCGCTTCGATCTTGGCCAGGTCGAGTTGGAACCGGTCGTCGCAGGCCGCCACCACGGCCACCCCGCCGTGGTTGTCGATGTAGTAGAGGTATTCCCAGAAGTAGGGCGACAGGATGATCACTTCGTCGCCCTCGTTCAGGATTGTCTTCAAGACCACGTTGGCGGCGGCGGCGGCCCCGCAGGTCATGATCACGTCCGCGGCGGAGAAGTCCAGGCCGGAATCTTTCTTCAGGGTGCCGGCCACGGCCTGGCGGGTCTCCATGTAGCCGGGGTTGGGCATGTAGCGGTGCATCCCCGAGACCGGCGCGTTGGCCAGGCGGCGCAGCTCGTCGTGGAACTCCTGGGGCGGCTCCAAGACCGGGTTGCCCAGGGACAGGTCGAAGACCTTATCGGCCCCGATCTGGGCCTTAAGGGCCATCCCCTCCTCAAAAACC
>JACZYV010000118.1:0-9738 GCA_022570905.1 Chloroflexota bacterium | reverse complement strand
CCCCGATCTTGGCCCAGATGTATCCCCCGGCGGTGGCGCCGGTGCCCTCGAAGACCTCGGAGCGGGTCATGGTGATCTTCACCGGACGGCCGGACCTCTTGGATAGAAGGGCCGCCACCGGTTCAACGTAGATCACCAGTTTTCCGCCGAACCCGCCGCCGATCTCCATGGGTATCACTTTGACCTGAGAGATGGGGATGCCCAGCACCAGGGCCGTGAAGTCCCGGATGGCGAAATGGCCCTGGGAACTGCCCCAGATGGTCACCCGCCCGTCCCGGTCCCACCGGGCGGTGGCGCTGTGGGGCTCGATATACCCCTGGTGCACCGGCCTGGTGCGGAATTCCCGTTCCACGACCACGTCGGCCTCTTTGAATCCCTGTTCCGGGTCGCCGATCTCAAAGACGAAGTGGCTGGCGATGTTGGTCGGCGCGCTGTCATCGTCTTCGTCGCGGAGGCCTCCGGGGCGGAAGAACTCGCCCTCGGAACGGAACAGCCGGTCGTGGAGGATGGGCGAGCCGGGCTCCATGGCCTCCTTCCCGTCCAGGACCGGGGTTAGCACCTCATAGTCGACCTCGATGAGGGATAGCGCTCTTTCGGCGGTATGCACGCTGTCCGCCGCCACTCCGGCAACCGCATGGCCCTGGTACAGGACCTTGCCGCTGGCCAGCACGTTGTTGCTCAGGAACCTGGGGTTCAGGGGCGAGCCCTCGGCCACGTCCACCGGCCGTCCAGACAGCACCGGCAGGTCTGCCGCGGTCACCACCGCCTTGACGCCGGGCAATGCCAGGGCCTTGGCGGCGTCGATGGACCTGATCTTGGCGTGGGCGTGGGGGCTCCTCAGTATCTTGCCGTGAAGGAGGCCGGGCATGCTGATGTCGGCCCCGTACCGGGCCTGGCCGGTGACCTTGTCCATGGCGTCGTGCCGGATGGGAGTGGTGCCGATGACCTTGAACCGGCTGTTGCTGACTGGCGCTTTGGCCGTCATGGCGGGTCTCCTTCTTCTCTCAAGAATCGAGTCTATTCGTAGCGCAGCGCCTCGGCTGGGTAGATGCGGGAGGCCTGACGCGCCGGCAGGAAGGTGGTGGCCAGGGAGAAAACGTAGGCTATCGTCACTATGATTCCTATCTGGATCCAAGGGATGGCGAACCGGACGGTTTCGACGTCCTCTTGGATCTCCTTGACGATGTTATAGGAGATCACGGTGCCCAGGCCTACTCCGATGGCCACTCCCATGATGACCACGAAGGACGACTCGGTGAGGAAACTCAATTGCACCATTATCCTGCGGTAGCCGATGGCCCGCAGCACGCCGATCTGCTGGCGGCGTTCCACCACCGCCCGCAGGCTGACCACCCCCAGAGAAGCGATGCCGACCAGCAGGCCCAGACCCATGAAGCTGGTGAACACATAGTTGATGGCCCGGTTGGCCGCGGCGATGTTATCCACCAGTTCGGACAAAACATCGCTCTCCATGCCGTTCTCCCGGAAAGCCGCTTCCAAGTCCTTGGAGAGTATGGCGACATCGACGCCCTCGGCAGCTTTGAACCGGTAGGTCGTGGTCGGTATGCGGAATGGTATGGCTTCATCCATTCCCCGCCGGGAGGCGATCATACCCACGCCCAACTGTCCAAAAGCGTCGGTGAGCCGGTCCAACACGCCGATGACCTTCAGCGATATCACCTGGCCGGTGCGGGGCTCCCTGACCTCGATGTCGATGGCCTCCATCCCGGTGTCCTCGTAAAAAATCCCTTCGAGTTCGAACGGAATCTCGTCGTCGGAAAATCCCCGGTGGGAAGGCACAACCAGAGAATCGACCACCACCAGAGTCGAGTCCCGCCGCACGGCGTCCCAGATATCTTCTTGGGTGTCGCCATAGTCTTTAGCGAACAATTTAAGGTTCGCCCCGGTTTCCAGCAGGTACTGGTCGTCAGCGGCCCGGACGGCGTAGAAACGCCAACGCTGTTCCTCGGCCCCCACCTGCCGCGCCTCCACGGGGATTGTGGTGTACCCGCCGATGGACGTGATGTCTTGGTTGTTGAGGCTGGGCTTGCCGTCGATGGCCAGGCGGATGTCGTCGATTGGGGTGTTGAAATTGACCGTGGCCTGGATGTCCCAGCCGCCGGCCACTCGTTCCGAGTCGCCCACGGCGGCGCTGAAAGCCTCGGTGAGGATGGACATCACGATCAGCGTGAAGATGACCAGTGCGAACATGGCCAGGGTGAGGCCGGTCCGGAACTTGGCGGCCATGGGATAGGCCACGGCGATGACCAGCACCGGCCGAAGTCTGCCGAATGGGGCCGTGACGAAGGTCAGCACCTTGAGGAGCAGGTCGGCGTTGTACATCACGGTCCAGACCGCCGCAGCCACCATGGCGATGCCGGAGATGAAGAACATCTCGATGCCGCCTTCGATCTCGCCGAAGACGGCCCGCAGGGAGCTGAAGGGAATCACCCAGAATACCAAGGTCCCCACACCCATGAAGGTATAGGCGATGCGGTCTCCCACATCGGGCCGGAGCCCGGTCCGGCGGGACAACGTCCTGAGGGACAGACCCAGACCGATGATGACCAGGGTAACTCCGATGCGCAGGGGGGCCGCTTCGTCGGAAGCCGTGCCCAGCCACGTCATCAACGCCCCCGACACCACGGTCAACCAGCCGTGACTCATGGGGACCCACAGCGCCTGGATCACGGCGCCTAAAAAGCCAAAGGGCGAGGTGACGGCGGCCAAGGCGGAACGGAGCAACAGGCCCATCCCGCGGCTGATGTCCAAGGTAGCCAGGGCCAACAGGCCGGTGCCGCCCAGTGAGACCGGACGGGCGAACGCACGCAGCGGGGCCAGCAAACGGTCCCGGAAAGGAGTCTGAGACTGCTGGACCGGCGGCGGCAGTCCCCTGACCGCCGCCACGATATTCAGACGGCTAACCCGGTAGGCGGAGATACCAACGGTGCCCAAGGTGATCACCATGCCCAGACAGTAGGCGACGACGAGGCTCCTGATCTCGAAGTGGGTGAACATTGTGAAGTTCTCCGGCGCGCCGGTGCCGCCGGTCTGGAAGATTCGGTTGGCCACGAAGACGATCACGGCGCTGGCGCCCAACCCCAGCGCCACCCCAACGGCGCCGGAAACCAGAGAGTAGGCCGTTCCCTCAAAGATGAACATCTGGACTAGGTGCGCCCGTTTTGCCCCCACGGCCCGGGCCATGCCCATCTCCGAGCGCCGGGCCGCCGCCAGCATCACGAAGATGAGGAAGATCAGCAGCACGCCGACCATGATGGAGAACAGGCCCATGACGATGAAGATGCTGGTCACACCGGAGCCGGCCTGGTCGGCCGCGTCCAGGACCCGTTTCTTGACGTCCAGAACCCGGAATTCGGCCAGCCCGGCGAACAGGGTGCTGGCCTGACGTTCCACATCGGCCAGTCCGGCCCGGCTCACGCCGTTCAACACCACTTCTTGGACGTCTTCATCGGCCAGAACTCCGATGAAATCGTCGGTCATCCCAACCTCTCCCAGTCCCTGAGCAAGCACGCCCAGATCGCGGGCCAATTTCTCGCCCAATGAGGGTCTCAAAAGGTCCAGTTGCTCCAGTACTTCTTGCCGGTTGAGCATGGACTGAAGCTGTCCGGCGATGGCCCGGTCGGTGAATAGGACCCTCAGGGCGCCGGTGACCTCGTCGCTCAACTCGGCGCCCGCGAAAACCCCACCCAGGTTGGAAACAGCGATGGAGTTGATCAGGCCTTCCCGTCCGAACATCTCTTGGGCCCGGTCCAATCGGATCAGCAACGTCGGTCCCCGTCCCGCCAGTCCGCCGCCGTCCACCACCCCCTGGACCCGGAACGTCACGTCGGAGCCGGCCACAAAGGTCACCAACTCGTCTCCGGTCACAGCGTCTAGTTCATCGGCCGCATCTTCGTTGATGAGGGCGTCGTTGGGCCCCAGGGTCTCCAGACGGACCTCCCGGCCATCGGTCAGATAAAAGCGGCCGAAACCGTCCAGCGAGTCAGGGTCCACGCCCGTGATCCGCATACGCCCCTCGCTCAGGGAGGTCCGCGTGTTGACGGTGGGGGCGAACTCGCCGATGCCGGGAGCCAGTCCGTCGATGTTGTCGAAGCCGGCCAATTCCACCTTCAGTTGCTCGTAGCGCTGGAGCGGGAAGTAGTTGAAGCTGCCGATGGTGTCTGATTCATCGGCACGGGCCGAGACGATGATCTGGTCGATAGTGCCCAGGGCGTCGATGGCGTTCTTGCGGATGGAGTAGGTGATAGAATCGCCGGTGCCGAAGGCGGCCGCCATGATCAGGGTGCTCATCATGATGCCCACTATGATAAGGGCGGTCTGAGACTTGCGGCGGGGGATGTTGCGCAGCCCCAACTTGAGCATGACCGGGTTGCGCCAGGCCATGAAGGCCACGACGGCAATCACCGGCAGAAAAACGGCCAGCAGGACGGCCATGATGATGTCCATGGAAACGCCGAACAGTTCTTCCATATTGGTCCTGGCGCTTGCCCCATCTCCGACTTTATCTAGCGCCGATTCTTGCGATGGCGAAGGGACTGGTCCTCTTCCTTAAGTCACGGGTGACTGGCCGTTGCCGTGATCGACGATCTCCCCGTCTCTCATGCGGACGATACGGTGGGCTCTTTTGCCCACATCCGCCGAGTGGGTCACCAGCACAAAGGTCTGGCCATTGTCGGCGTTGAGTTTGCACATCAGGTCCATGATCTCGCCCGCCGTCTCGCTGTCCAGATCTCCGGTGGGTTCGTCGGCCCAAACGATGAACGGTTGGTTGACCAGGGCCCGGGCGATGGTCACTCTCTGGCGTTGCCCGCCCGAGAGCTCGCCGGGAAGGTGCTGGGCCCGGTCGCTCAGTCCCACCAAATCCAACATCTCCATGGACCTCTTGCGGGATTCCG
Organism: Chloroflexota bacterium; assembly: GCA_022570905.1. Taxonomy (GTDB): domain Bacteria; phylum Chloroflexota; class Dehalococcoidia; order Lucifugimonadales; family UBA3495; genus UBA9611. The sequence continues at coordinate 4,822 of JACZYV010000118.1, read as the reverse complement.
AGGGCTTGGTCCCCGAGACCAACAGCGGCAGTTCCACGTTCTCCACTGCCGACAGCACGGGGAGCAGGTTGTAGAGCTGGAAAACGAATCCCATGCGGCGGGCGCGGTAATCGCTGCGTTCATCGTCGGGCAGATCGTGGAGCACCACCCCGTCGATCACCACCTGGCCGGCGTCGATCTCGTCCAGGCCGGAGAGACAGTTAAGCATGGTGGTCTTGCCGCAGCCGCTGGGACCCATGATGGCGACCATCTCACCGCGCTCCACGATCAGGTCAACTCCCCGCAGGGCGTTCACTTTTACGGTGCCGGTGTCGTAGGTCTTATGTATACCGGTGGCGGTAATTATGGAATCGGGCATCTTTTCGTAGATAAGGGCGCTGACCGCAGCCGTCGACCGCGGATCATTCATGGCCAGTATATCTGAATATCCGGACTACGAGCACACCGCCATCAGCGGATTCCCGGGGCGCCGGTATTCATTTAGGTTTGGCTTGGTTCAAATTGGCCCGCTAGAGGGAGCCGCTTGTCCTGGCCTTCACCTGTTCCAGCCACCACCACATGCGGCTCCAGACCAACCTTCGTTCCATGTCCACCAAGCTGCGGCCCGCATGCCCACGCACGGTGGTCACCGCCTGTCCCGCCAAGAAACCCCAGGCGCCCGGCTCACCATTTATCCAGCCGGCCACTTTGTCCTGGTTGCCCTTCACCACATCCGCCAACATCGGATCAATCACGTCGTTGGTTACCGTAAAGGTCTCAACCATAAGGGGTTAGTTTGACTACCGGGTCCGGCGGGCATGGCGAATGCACAACTCAAACGGTTGTCCGGGGGCCGGTAGTAGTTCGAGATTTGGGGCCGCCGAATCAGCCCAGATTCATCCGCCGCCAACGGGACGCACGATCTCGATTACGTCGCCATCTTTCAGGGTCAGACCGGCGAACTCGTCTTTCTTGATGACCTCGCCATTGTATCCAACCGCCACGAATTGAAGGTTGAATCCGAAAGACGCCAGATAGGTCTCAAGGTCCACGCTGGCTTCTATCGGACGAGGTTTTCCGTTCACCGTCAGGTTAATCATAGCTTTGATTTAATCATAACTCAGATTGGCCTCCCTAGCCCACACCCGCTGGGTTTACACGCAAGCGCCAAGCTTCGCAGATAGCTGCCTTCAACCGCGCGGCGGCGGCTTTCGGGTCCGGCGCCGCCAGGATGCTGGTGATCACCGCAACCCCGGACGCTCCGGCCTCGATCACTTCGGGTGCATTCTCTGGGGTGATTCCCCCGATGCCGATAAGCGGCAACCGGCAGTTACCGGATATCCGCCGCACCAGTCCAGGTCCCGCCGGCTCTTCGCCGGGATGGGAACGAGATGCGAACATGGTGCCGACCACCAGAAAATCAGCCCCGTCGGCCTCCGCCCGGACCGCGCCCGACATGGAGTGGACCGACCGGCCGATGAGCGCTCCGCTGCCGACGGTCTTTCGCGCCGCGTTTACCGGCAGCCCATTCTCTCCCAATTGGACCCCCAGAGCTCCGGCGGCGAGGGCCACGTCAGCCCTTTCGTTCACGATCAGTTTAGCGCGCCCTCCGATGGCCTCCAACAGAGACCCGGCCAATTCCAGCAACTCTGCGCCCGGTAGGTCCTTCTCCCTCACCTGCACCAGATCAACGCCGCCCAACACCGCCTGGGTCACTCGTTCCACCAGATCGCCCCGCCCGCCCTTAATGACCGTGCGGTCAGTCACCAAACACAGACACGGCTTGGGCAGGGAAACGCTCACCGGCCTAGCTACTGGCCGGCACCGGTTGGGGCACGTCTGTGGCAGGACTGCTGGCGATGGCCTCATGGCGCACCGAGATACGGCCCGCAAGGTAGGCGCTGCGGCCTGCTGTCACGCCCTGTTTGAACGCGGACCCCATCAGGGCCGGGTCTTCAGCCTGGGCGATGGCAGTGTTCACCAGGACGGCGTCGGCGCCCATCTCCAGGGCCTGGGCGGCATCGGATGGGACGGCCAGCCCCGCGTCCACGACCACCGGAATATTGGCCTGCTCGATGATGATCTTGATCTCTTCCGCGGTGTGGATGCCTTGGCCCGAGCCGATGGCCGAACCCAGGGGCATCACAGCCACGCAGCCGGCGTCCTCCAGGTTCTTGGCCAACGTCGGGTCGGCGTGAATGTAGGGCAGCACCTTGAATCCGTCTTCCACCAGGCGGCGTGCGGCATCCAGAGTGGCGGCGCCGTCGGGGAATAGGTAGCGGGGGTCTGGGATGACCTCTAGCTTCACGAAGTCGGTCTGACCCACCTCCCGGCCCAACCGGGCGACGAACATCGCTTCTTCAACGGTGGCGCAGCCCGCAGTATTGGGCAGTATCTGATACTTGTTCCAGTCTATGTAATCCAGCAGTGTCTTGCTGGTGGGGTCGTCCAGGTCCAGGCGGCGGATCGCCACCGTGATCATCTCGGTCCCAGAAGCCTCAACCGCCGCGACCATTTCCTCCATGGTGCGGTACCGGCCCGTTCCCACTATCAGCCGGGAGTTAAATGACTTTCCACCGATAATTAGCTCATCGGACATCTGGTCCAATCTCCTTTCGGGAGTATAAAAAAAGCCACCAGGTATCTAGCCTGGAGGCTGCTTCGTAAGTCCGCTGCTGCGTCTAATCCCTGCGCCAGTATTACCTGGGTCAGGTACAGACGGTCGGCGGCGATCTTGGCCGCCCTCTCAGCCTGGCTTACCCAAGCTCCCGCCAGAACGTATCTACCGCTCTGTTACGGAAAAGAATAGCACCGGCCCAAGGGGGTGTCAACGAAATAATCCGCCTCAAAAACCGGACAAACATAAGCTTTTTCAGACCACAGGTCCGGCAAATAATGTGTGACCACCGGCACGGCTTTCTTTCCGTGGATTGATTTACCAAGGGTATCAGCCGATGATTGAATCAGAGGCACGTTACGCCTGGGAATGATTCGCTGGGAGGCATCATGGTTAATATTTTCAACGCCTGGAAGGCCGCGCTTCTCGTGGGCGCCGGTTTGATTTTATTCGCCGCCTGCACCATTGAAGAGCCAGCCGAGACCCCCGGAACCGTGTCTCCAGCCAACACCGCAACACCGTTTCCAGCGAGTGAAAACCCAACTTTGGCCCCGCTGCCTGGCGATACGCCTTCCCCGGTCGAAACGCCTGCTTATGGCGGCTATGCCACCCCCGGGCCGACGGTTGCCCGGCGCACGGTTCCTAATAGCGAGAACAGCACAACCCGGCGCCTACCGAACACGCCGGCGCCGGAACCGGTCCAATTATTGCCTCGCAACACCGTGGCGCTGGTGATGGCGGTTAGCGGCGGCAGCAGTTCCAGCACCCTGAAGACCATCGTCAACGATTCCACTACCGGGGCGATGCTGGGGACCAAGTTCATCCAACTGGAGAGCAGCTCCAAGTCGGTGGTCCTTTTCCTTCCGGGCACCGGCGAATCCACGGTGATCACGTCGTATTCATCTCCCAGTTACGCCCCCAATTTCAAGCGGCCCTACACCGTCGATGACCGCCTGTACATCTCTGGAAAATTCACCAATGGCGGGGCGATGACCATCACCGAGTACGACACCGGCGACCTTTCCAGAGGCGCCGAATGGGGCACCCAATCCGACGCTCTGGACCCCGGATATGCGGTGGCCGGCGGTCAGGTGTATTTCAACACCGGCAGCACCCAACAGTGGTCGATGTCTAGGGGTTTTTACAACGCGCCTGGCGACTACATGAGCTCTCCCTTCGACTCCCGTTGGGAGACCAATGAGATGACAAAGCCAGAGTTACGCTTCTCCCTAGTCTCGGGTGGGGCCACTCTTTACGGCGCGAAACTGCCCAGCGAAGCCGACCCGATCACCGGGGTGTTCACGGTTGACCCGAATACGGGCCAGCCGGCAGACCGGTACATCACCGCTTTCGAGATAGAAGACTGGGACGACTACCTGCCGTCTAGTTGGCGAAACGTGGTCATCGCGGACGGGATGGCCTATTGGGCTGGGTTTCTCGAAAAAGGGACGGGTCACTCCTTGGAGATATTGGCCGCAAGCCTCACTGACCCGGACGATTTCACCGTGTATGAGTTTGACATGCCGGTGACGGGTAATACGGTCAACGGGTTCAACTCGACGATCGACGCCGACGGCGGTTACGTGCTGATCAAGCCTTGGTACGATGGGGGCGATAGGTCCAAGGTGTTGCTGTTCAACACGGCTGATGAGACCGCCGAGGTTATCGACACCGGGTTCCACATAGTCGATGCACAGATACTGTTTATCGAGGGATAAAAGACTAGAGTTGGAACTCGCTGACGTCCGGCGCGATGGTTAACTTGGCCCCGGTCAGTTGCTGCACCTCTTCTGGTGTCCAACCCGGGGCCACTTCTTTGAGCGTCAGGCCCTTGCCATCGCACTCGATCACCGCCAGGTCGGTGACGATCAAGTAGACGCACCCTTTGCCGGTCAGGGGGAAGGTGCATTCCTCGACTATCTTGGGCTCGCCGTTGCGGTCGGTGTGCTCCATGGCGACGATGACCCCTCTGGCCCCGGTGGCCAGGTCCATGGCGCCCCCCACGTTGCCCACACCCCGCTGGGGCAGCATCCAGTTGGCCAGGTCGCCCTTGGCCGAGACCTGGTGGGAACCCAGGACCGTCACGTCCACATGCCCGCCCCGGATCATGGCGAAGGCCTCCGCCGAGTCGAAAAACGACATGCCGCCGACGCTCTGGAGGTACTGGCCGCCGGCGTTGATGAGGTCGATGTCTTCCTCGCTTTCGTCTCCTGGTTCCCACACGGG
>JACZYV010000117.1:0-9806 GCA_022570905.1 Chloroflexota bacterium | reverse complement strand
CAACGTCCTATTAGCAAAGTCTCCTGATGGCGGCGTAGTGGAATTGAGCCCGTTCTTCCGGGCGATGCATACGACATTCTTACCGACAGTGGGATACATCTGCTTGATTCTGATGGCATGGCTGCGCAAGGCGATGCTAGTGCCCGTGGCATGGATTCTAGAGACGGGTGCAGACAATCCAAATCCTCTGCACCTAACATCTGGACTGCTAATCGTGGTAGGCGCCTTTTGCGCGGCGATCGCGGGAGTGTTGCAGGTGGCCAACTGAGGTCCACGATATCCACGAAGACAAGGCCAGAGCCATTGGAGAAGGAAGCGGCGAAGGAACGAATCATTGAGGGAGGACGTATTGGCGGCCAACCCTACGCTGTTGCGGCGGAGGGTTCCCAATCCAGCAAAGTTGATTGGCCGGCTTCCAGTAGTCGGCGACGTGCGTAACTTCCAGGGTGTTTGATGTGTGGTGAGTATCCCCGCGATACGCCGCACCAATACCCACCACCATGGCTCCGTAGAAACTCAGTCCAATAAAGTTGCCACGGCCATTGTTCGGGGTCCGGCAATATGCACCACAGACAGGGAATTACGCATGCTGTGGTTATTCCTTTGACTCAAAATGGGACTCGCCGTCGTCTCCGGTGTAGATGCGGACAACTTGCATGGGGCCTCCGCGGTTAAGGGGGTTGGATGACTGGCGCATCATAACCGCGGGCGTGGCAGGCGTCAATTTAGCTGTCAGCTATCAGAGGTAAGCCGTCAGGTTTTGGCCGGTGGGGCAGAGTGGCCGGCTTATACGGCAGAGCCGTGGCGGCGGCGATCGTGTCTCTAGCTCCAAATCACGCACCCGCCATCCGGGATCTGGCGCCTAGCCAATCTTGCCTGGTCCCACTTACTTCTGAGCTATTTCGCAGGCAACGATTGCAGGTACAACCATAGGGCGTCCAACTCGTCGTCGGTCATCTGGTTGAACCTGTTCCAAGGCATTAACCTAGGGTCCAGCAGATCGCCGCGAGGCGTCATACCGCTGCGCATGGTGTCTACGAACTGGGACCTCGTCCAGCTCCCAGGGGCGCCACCCGTAGTGATGTTCGGAGCGTCAGCGCGGTCACCGCCGGGAACCTTACTTCCAGTCAGCCGCTCTCCATGACAAATAGTGCAAACCTCAGCAAGGTACTCGCCATATTCAGCGGACACTCCAACAACCGGCGACGGCGCACGCACGGCGTTATGATCGATCTGCGCCGCCGGCAGCAAGCTTTCCCCAAATACCGCGATGATGCGGCCCAAAGGGCCGAGCACAGACTCCTCCAATTCGTTATCTACTGGAGGAAGAGTTTTAAGATAGGCGATCATGGCGCCGAGGTCTGCGTCGGACATCTTGTTGAATTGTTCCGAGGGCATGAGCACCAGCGACTTGTTATCGCGGCCGATCCCGTGCCGGATAGCCCGGACGTAGTCCTCGTCGGTAAAGACACCGCCGATCCCACCGCGCCCGGAAGTTAGATTCGTAGGCATCACTTTCCCGAACACGGGGTCGTCTGAGAAGGCAGTGCAAGGTGCGGCTTTGCACTCTTCTGCAACTGGCCCAGCTAGGTCCTGTCCGTGGCACACCTGGCAAGCCCCGACGGCTTCCACGTAGCGTTTTCCACTGGCGATACTCACCGCATCGGTGGGGACGGCCACTGGCGCTAGCTCGACATCGTAAGTACGGCTCACCTTCTGAGAGCCGACGAAAAATAGCACAACCAAGAGTGCGATGAATACGCCGAGCAGGCCGCCCGTAATTATGCCGAACCATTTTAGGAATCTTCGCAAAACCGCTCCTCATTTTTTTGGCAGGATGCCGTGATGATACCGGGGTACTTTCGCAAAAGTTGATCCAGAGTTCAAGGCCGCGTCTCATTGGCCTTTGACCGCTCACACCGCGCCGTCACCAACTCCTCACTGTCTAGCATGACGTGATGCCCTTTCGCCCTTTCGTCGGGGAGATCCACGGTCCTCCGGTACACGTTTCTCTCCACCATGCCCGTTTGGCCTGCGTACTTGCCGGTGGCGATCGTCACCCGGTCGCCGCGTCGTCTCATCCATGTCTTCATGCAGTCAGACTCTAGCTATCAGCGGTCAGCTTTTGGCCGGTGGGGCAGAGGTCTAGGAGGCAGCAGTCTTGGCAGCGGGGGGTTTTGGCGCAGGCCTCTTTGGCGTGGCGGTCCCAGAGGGCGTGGAACTCGTTGTATAGCCGGGTGTCTTGGGGCTGATCTTCATCGTGGGGGAGGTTGTCGTGGAAGACGGCCTGATAATCGGCGTACTTGGGGCGGGCGGCGCCGGGAGTCATCCCCAGGCGGTCCATTATCCGCCGGGTGTAGGTGTCGATGACGAAAGATGGCTTGCCGGCAGCATAGACCATGATGTCGTCGGCGGTTTCCTCCCCGATGCCGTGGATGGAGAGCAACTCCTCGCGGAGCGGGACCATGGGCCTGGCTAGGAACCGGTCCAAGTCCCCCTGGTAGTTGACGGCCACGTGGGCGGCGAAGGCCTTCAGCTTCCGGGCCTTGGCGTTGAAGTAACCAGACGAGCGCACCAGTTCCGCCAATTCCTCAACCGGGAGTTGGTGCACGGCTTTCAGGGACCAGCAGCCGGCGGCCCGCATGTTGGTCAGGGCCAGCACCACGTTGGCCCACGCCGCCGACTGGGTCAGGATGGCCCCGGCGATGACTTCGAAGGGGCCGTCGCCGGGCCACCAATGTTGGGGCCCATAGGCGGCGTAAAAACGTTCATAGATGTCCATGAGCCCAGCGGCCATGGGATCGCGTTCAGGCATCGCCCACTACTTCGGCGTAGGGCCGGATGGGCAGGCTCTGGTCCAAGCGGATCAACCGTTCGGTCACCTGGCAGTTATAAGCGTAGGCCTCAACCCCAGCCGACACCGCGGTACGAAAGGCCTCGGCCAGGGCGGGGTCGGATGGATCACTGGTGGCGAACGCGTTGGCGTCGGGTCTTTGAATCACGAACACCACCGCAGCCCGGTGGCCGGCTTCAATCACCGTTACCAGGGTGCGGAGGTGCTTTGCTCCGCGAGCGGTGGGAGCATCGGGAAATAGGCCAACGCCATTCTCCACCAGGGTGACGGACTTGGCCTCGATGTAGCATCTGCCCTGCGGGCCTTCCAGCATCAGGTCCAGGCGGCTGTCGCCAAAGGTTACCTCCCGGCGTATCTCCGGGTAACCGGCGAACTGTTTCAGATGGCCGTTGGCAATGCCCTCGGCGACTAGCGCGTTGGGCATCCGGGCGTCCGCGGAGGCAAATGCGGCGCCCATGTCCACCAGGACCAGATCAAACTTGGTCTTTCGGTTCTCACCTGAGACGGGGCGCACCAAGACCCGCCAGCCAGGGACGAACAGCTCTTTCATCCGGCCAGAGTTGGCTACGTGCACGCCGACCTCCCGCCCATCGACTTCAACCGTGGCCAGGAAGCGGTTGACCCGCTCCAGAAAGATGCCCTCGACCAGGTCGCCGCCCAAGTCCAAACCAGCCCTCCTGCGTTTCGCCTCGTTATGGTAACAACCGGGATTGATGTCTAGCAATACGGGAGCTTTTCTGACGGCAACACACTGGCCGGGCCAGCAGAGGGTTCGTGTATACTTTTCGCACCTGACGATCAGGGGATAAAGGACAACGATGAGCGGCTTCACCGACCGGCTGGAACAGGCGTCGATAGCAACGAAGAGCTTGGTCTGCGTTGGATTGGACCCAGACCCGGCCAGGATGCCCATCTCCAGCGTTTACGAGTTCAACCGGGCCATCGTGGACGCCACCGCCGGGCTTGTTTGCGCCTATAAGCCCAACCTGGCTTTCTATGAAGCCTTGGGCCTACCCGGCCTGCAAGACCTGGAGAAGACGATCGCCCACATCCGTAGCGCGGCGCCGGAGGCAATCATCATCGGCGACGCCAAACGAGGGGATATCGGCCCCTCTGCCCAGGCCTACGCCAAAGCCATGTTCCAGGTCTGGGGATTCGACGCCGTCACCATCAATGTCTGGGGCGGCCAGGATACCGTAACACCCTTTCTGGAAGATGAGTCTAAGGGGGTGTTCGTCTGGTGCCGCGGGTCCAACCCCGGCTCGGCCGATTTCCAGGACGCCCAGGTGGCGACGGCGGATGGGCCGATGCCCCTCTACCGGAACGTGGCGCTGGCCTGCCAGCAATGGGACACCAAAGGGAACCTGGGGCTGGTTGTGGGCGCCACTGTTCCAGACCAATTGCGGGAGGTCCGGGCCGCATGTCCCAACATGCCCCTGCTGATTCCCGGGGTTGGCGCCCAGGGCGGCGACCTGGAAGCGGCCGTACGGCAGGGCACCGACAGCAGGGGCCGGGCCGCATTGATCAACTCCTCCCGCGGAATCATCTACGCTTCCGGCGGGGCCGATTTCGCCCAAGCCGCGGCCCGCGAAGCGGATAAACTCAGGAAAAACATCAATGAAGTGCTTGAGGCTGATGGGAAGGGATGGTCTTAGAACTAAAGATCGGCGACGTGCTGCGTATGAAGAAACCGCACCCCTGCGGCGGGTCGCTCTGGACTGTCACCAGACTGGGAGCCGACATCGGAATGAGCTGCCAGGAATGCGGACGGTATTTGCTGCTGGCCAGGTCGCAGTTGGCGCGGCGTCTGAAGCAGGTGTTGCCACCTGACGGCCTCCCGCCGGACGGCCATTTGAATCAACGGTAGATCGAAGGCCCTGGCTGGTTAGTCATCTTTGGAGCCGACTTCCACGAAACCAGGAAGCGCCCCGTTTTCTTCCCTCGACCACAACTCTGCGTGAAATCCTCGGATCTGGTCGGACATTGTCTCAATGAAGTTCCGGACTGCCTGTCCAGCGAACTTGCCCCTTAGCGTGCAGACGCCGATAACGGAACTGGGGAACAGGTGGTCGAGCCGGATAACCCCAAACCGGTGGTGGTCTTCCGCGTGCAAGGTAAAATCGCTTCCGACCGCGATTCCCATGCCGATCTCAACGTAGCGCTTCATGGACACGGTATCGTCCAGCGCCAGCACCACATCGGGCGTCAGTCCACGGCTCTTGAACGCCTGTTCCACCCGTTGGCGTAACTGACTCTCCGGGGCGGTCAGGATCAGCGGGAAGCCGGCGATGTCTTCTAGGGTGACCGGTTGGCGGTGCAACAGGTCGTGTCCCGGCGGAGTAAGTAGAACGGTGTTGTAAGTGAACAACTCTTTGAACTCCAGCGCCGCATCGTCAGCCGGGGGCGAAGAACAAAACGCCAGGTCAATCTCACCGGACCGGACCAGTTGGATCAGGGGATTATAGGACCGCGCCAGCAGCCGGATACGGACGTCCGGGTAATCATCCCGGAACCTCTGTATACCCGCGGGCAGGTGATGGGTGACCAGGTCGGGGTAAGCCCCCACGACGAAGGAGCCCCGCTTTTCGGCGTAATCCATCTGGGTCTTGAGGGCGTCGATGGACGTGACCACCGGGGTCACCAATTCCAGAAGGGTGATGCCCTCGGAGGTCAGTTGAATGGGGCGCTTGATGCGGTCAAAGAGGGTGATGCCGAACTCATCTTCCAATTTCCTTAGGTGGGTCGTCACGGTCGGCTGGCCAAGCTCTAAAGTGCGGGCGGCCTTGGAAACACTGCGTACCCTGGCGACGTGGTAAAAACTGATGAGCTCCCTAAGTTCCATTAACTCCCCTTTGAACACCACTGAACTTCCAATATAATATATCATATACTATCCCTTGACAAAATAACTCGCCGATTTGAAAATGTGTCTGCCCATCGGTCCGTCCTGGGTAGTATTGCGTCCGGTTAAGCGCACAATAACCCTGGTTCCACGACCAAGAGAACCGTATGCCCTACGTAATAACCGAACCTTGTTCCGGGGTTAAAGATGCCTCCTGCGTGGAGGTCTGCCCCGTGGACTGCATAGCCACCACCGAGCAGGTGGAGATGTTTTACATCGACCCCTCCATCTGCATCGATTGCAACTATTGCGTATCCGTATGTCCGGTGAATGCGATCTTCGACGAATTCAACCTTCCCTCGGAGTGGCGTCATTACATCGCAAAGAACCGGGACTTCTACAAATAGGCCGGCGCCTGGTTCTTACTCATCATCAGCCTGCCTCCGGCCTGCCCCGCTCCTCGTGTAGCCACCGCCTTTATACGGTCGTATACTAGCCACCAATCTACGGCCAGGGTGCTCCCGTGCCCAGGCCGGCAGCGGAGGTCCCCTGTTATGACCCTTTTCCTCAAGGATGAAGATGTATCTCGGTGCGTGACCATGGACGCCATGCTCGAAGCCATTGAATCCATGCAGCGCCATTACGGCGACGGTCAGGTCCACAACATGACCCGCCGCAAGATCATTGCCGAAGGCGGTATGTTGTCGGTGATGGGCGGCGGCCTATTTCATGAGGGGCTGCTGGGGGTTAAGACCTACACGGTGGTCAAGGGATCGTATTCCTTCCAGGTCAGCCTCTACGACGCCAATACCGGTGAACTGCTCCTTTACACTCAGGCCAACCGGCTGGGCCAACTGCGCACCGGCGCGACCACGGGCGTGGCGGTGAAGCACCTGGCCAATCCAGGAGCGGCCACGGTGGGAATCATCGGCACCGGGGGACAGGCCCCAACCCAATTGGAGGCGGTATCCAAGGTCCGGGGGGCCGGTGGCATCAAGAGGATCAAAGCCTTCAGCCGCACTCAGGAACGCCGGGAGGAGTTCGCCAGCAGGATGACCGACGCCATGGGTATCGAGGTGTCCGCCGCCGCCACCAACGAAGCGGCGGTGCGCGATTGCGACATCGTTCTTTGCGTCGCCGCCAACATGGAGCCGGTCGTCCAGGGGGCCTGGCTCAAGGACGGCTGCACCGTTATCGGGGCCGGACCCACTACCTGGCGCGCCCGGGAAGTTGACGAGGCCACCATCATTCGGGCCGGCAAGCTGGTCGTGGACTCGATGGAACAGGCGGCGATCGAGGCCGGTGACCTGTGTAGCGCGGTGGACAAAGGAATCATTCAATGGAGCAAGGTACACGAACTCAGGCACGTTGTGTCGGGAGCGGTGACCGGCCGGGACGATGAAGGCCAGGTGATCTACGCCAAAATCATGGGGACCGGGGTGGCGGACGTCGCCGCCGCAAAGCTGGCCTATGATTCGGCCAAAGCCATGGGCCTGGGCACGGAGATGGACTGGTAGAGGTTAGCGGCCTTCCAAGTATTCGTCGATGGTCGCAATGTCGTACTCCGGTTCGATGGACAGGCTCTCGGCCGCGGCCCTGGCGGTGTCCAAAGAAGTGAAGCAGGGTATGTGTTTCTCCACCGCCGCCCTCCGGATGTAGAACCCGTCCCGCATGACATCCGGCGCACCGGATATGGTGTTGACCACCGCACTCACGCTGCCGTCTTCGATCACATCCACCACGTTGGGGTGGCCTTCACTGAGCTTCTTGGTGGTCATGTTCACCGGCAGTCCCATGGCCGAGATCATCGCGGCCGTTCCCTCGGTGGCGTAGAGGAGGCATCCCGCCTTGTTAAGGTCCCGCACCAGAGAAACGGCTTCCGCCTTGTGCTGGTCGGCGATGCTGAGCAGTATTCCGGTATGCGGTCTCAGGTCCAGGTTGGCCGCCAGAAGCGCTTTGGTGAGAGCCCTGGGGTAGTCCCGGTCGACTCCCATCACCTCGCCGGTGGATTTCATCTCAGGGCCCAGATGCCAGTCCACTCCCACCAGCTTGGCCATTGAGAACACCGGAGCTTTCACGCCCACCAAGTCCCGTGCCGGCCACAGACCTCCAGGGTAGCCCAGTTTCTCCAGGGTGTCTCCCAGCATCACCCGGGTCGCCAGCTTCGCCACCGGCACGCCGGTCAATTTGGAGATGAACGGGATGGTCCGGCTGCCCCGGGGATTGACCTCGATTATGTATACCGTGGTGGGTTCGCTGTCGTCTTGAGGAGTATTGGGGCTGCGGTAGGCGGCGCCCCCATGGATGACGAACTGGACGTTCATCAGGCCCTTCACCCCCAGGGCCAAGCCGATGCGGGTGGTGTAGTCGACGATGGTGTCCACTTCCCTGGGACTAAGGTTCTGGCTGGGATAGATGGCCATGGAATCGCCGCTGTGGACCCCGGCTCGTTCTACGTGCTCCATGATGCCGGGAATCAGCACCACTTCGCCGTCGCAGATGGCATCGACTTCGCACTCTTTGCCCTCCATGTACCGGTCGATCAGCACCGGCCGGTCTGGGGACATCTCCGTGGCCGCCGTGATGTAGTGGATCAGTTCGGTGGCGTTCTGGACGATCTCCATGGCGCGCCCGCCCAGAACGTAGCTGGGCCGAATCACGGCTGGATACCCAATGTTCTGGGCGACCTTCAGCGCCTCTTCAACCGAGGTAACGGCCGCGCCCGGCGGCTGCGGGATACCCAACCGGGAGAGAAAGTCCTCGAACTTATGCCGGTCGGAGGCGATGTCGATGGCCTCGGCGCTGGAGCCAAGGATCGGCATGCCGGCCATTGCCAGCGACTGGGAAAGGTCGATGGCCGTTTGGCCGCCGAACTGGACCACCGAAGGGGGCACCACGTTGTCCACCTCTTCGTTCTCCAAGATGTCCCGCACCGATTCCTCGTCCAGCGGCTCGAAATAGAGCCGGTCGCTGGCATCGAAGTCCGTGGAAACGGTCTCCGGGTTGGAATTGATCATGATGCTGCGGACCCCAGCCTCGGAGAGCGCCCAGGAGGCATGGACGCTACAGTAGTCGAATTCGATGCCCTGGCCGATGCGTATGGGGCCGCTGCCGATCACCACCGCCTTCTTGCCTTCAAGCGGCAGGGCCTCGTTCTCCTGGTCGTAGGTGCTGTAGTAATAGGGGGTGACGGCCTCGAATTCTGCGGCGCAGGTGTCCACCGTCTTGTAGACCGGCCTCAGGCCCCATTGGTGACGTTGATTGCGCACCTGTTCCGGCAGCATGTCGGCCAGTGTGCCCACCTGACCGTCCGAAAAGCCCATGCGCTTGGCGGACCGGAGCAGGCTGGGCGTGAGTTGTTCCCCCAGCAACCGGCGCTCCATCTTCACGATACGCTCCAGGGCGTTTAAGAACCAAGGATCGATGTAGGTCCGCTCCACCAAGGCATCTACCGACGCCCCCTGCCGCAGCGCCGACATCAAGGCCCACAGGCGCTGGTCGTTGGGGCCCAGGGGCAGCCGGTCCAGGTCCAATTCCCCGTCTGAGCGTTCCGGGCGCCAGGCCGGGTCTTCCCAAAGGAGCGTGCGGCCGCTCAACTCCAAGGAACGCGCGCCCTTCTGCATGACGGCCTCGAAGGACCGCTCAATGACCATGACCTCTCCCGTGGATTTCATCTGGGTGGTGATGGTGCGGTCGCCATGGGGGAACTTGTCGAACGGCCACCTGGGAATCTTGAGCACACAATAATCCATGGCGGGTTCGAAGGCCGCATTGGTCTGTTTGGTGACCGCGTTTTCGATCTCGTCCAGTTTCTTGCCCACCGCGATCTTGGCGGCAACCCTGGCTATGGGGTACCCGGTGGCCTTGCTGGCCAGGGCGGAACTGCGGCTGACCCTAGGGTTCACCTCGATCACGAAGTAGGGCGATTCCGGTAGCCATTCCTGCCCCAGGGCCTTGGAGACCTTGGGATGGGGTTGCAGGGCAAACTGGACGTTGCACCCGCCCTCGATACCCAGACCCCGGATGATCTTGAGACTGGCCGAGCGCAGCATCTGGTATTCCTGGTCGCTCAGGGTCTGGCTGGGGGCCACCACGATGCTGTCGCCGGTA
>JACZYV010000233.1:0-2568 GCA_022570905.1 Chloroflexota bacterium | reverse complement strand
CGTCGATGCTCGGTTGATCTTTATCGAGGGAGAAGGGACTAGAGCTCGAACTCCTTAAGGTCCGGAGATATGGTCAATGTGGCCCCGGTCAGTTGCTGCACCTCTTCAGGTGTCCAACCCGGGGCCACTTCTTTCAACGTCAAGCCATGGCCGTCGCACTCGATCACCGCCAGATCGGTGACGATGAGGTAGACGCACCCCTTGCCGGTCAGCGGGAAGGTGCATTCTTCCACTATCTTGGGATCGCCGTTGCGGTCGGTATGCTCCATGGCGACGATGACCCCTCTGGCCCCGGTGGCCAGGTCCATGGCTCCGCCCACGTTGCCCACGCCCCTTTGGGGCAGCATCCAGTTGGCCAGGTCTCCGGTGGCCGACACCTGGTGGGAACCCAAGACCGTAACATCGACATGGCCGCCCCTGATCATGGCGAAGGCCTCCGCCGAATCGAAGAACGACATCCCGCCAACGCTTTGCAGGTACTGTCCTCCGGCGTTGATCAGGTCGATGTCCTCTTCCCCCTCATCCCCCGGTTCGACGACGGGCCCGCAGTTCAATATCCCGCTTTCGCTGTGGTAGAAGACGGTCCGTCCCTCAGGCAAAAAGCTGGATACCATGGTGGGGATACCGATGCCCAGGTTCACGTACGCGCCGTCGGGCAGCTCTTTGGCAACCCGCATGGCGACGATCTCTCTCGTAAGGCGCTCTTTACCGGCTAGCGATGTCATCGGCAGGACCTTTTCTTAGGATTAAATTTTGGATCAAAAATTTAGTTACAGATAGGCGGAAAAATCCGGTGGCCGGAGGACGATGCGGTCGATGAATAGGCCGGGGGTGACGATCTCTTCGGGGCCCAGCCGGCCCGGTTCCACGATCTCGTCCACCTCCACCACCGTTATCTTGGCGGTGGTGGCCATCACCGGGTTGAAGTTCCGGGAGGTGCCCTTATAGACCACGTTGCCCAGGGTGTCGGCCTTGTGGCCCCGGATGATGCAGAAATCGGCCCGCAGCCCCATCTCCAAGATGTGCTCTTTGCCGTCGATGGTCCTAGCTTCTTTACCTTCGGCCAGCAGAGTGCCCGCCCCGGTGGGGGTGTAGAAGGCCGCCACCCCGGCCCCGCCGCAGCGGAGCCGCTCGGCCAGGGTCCCCTGGGGCACCACTTCCAGTTCCGTTTCACCCCGGTTGTATGCCTCCTCAAAAGCGCTGGGCCGGGAGGCCGACGGGGAGACCGGGTAGGAAGCCGTGGCCTTGGCGACCTGGTTGTTCTCCACCAGGATGCTGTGGTCGATGATATTGGGCGACCCGAAACCGCTCACCCGGGCGACCCCAGCCGTATTGCTGATGAGCTTTAAACCCTTGACGCCCAGGTCGCGCAGTCCAACCATCAGGTAGTGGGCCATCCCGCCGGGGCCGGCGAAGCCGTCAACGTTGATCACCGAGCCTTCGGGCACGTCCTTGAGGGCTTCCAACGCGTCTGGGTAGACCTTATTAAGCGGTTTCAGGGTTGGCGCCTGGAAGGTCATCTCTTTCACGCCGGATGAGACCGTCAGCGGCGCATCCGTGATGGCCACGATCTCTTCGGCGGTCCAACCGGGCGCAACCTCGACCAGTTCCAAGCCGCCGGGGCCGACGCTCATCACCGCCGCGTCGGTGATGATCATGTCTATCTGCCCAACCCCGTCCACCGGCAAGCTGCACCGCGAAACGATATTGGGACGGCCTTCCGGGCTTTGATGGAGCATGAGCGCCACCACCCTCGATGCCCCGTAGGCCATGTCCACCGCCGGGCCGGGGGCGAATAACCCCTGGGTGGCCGCGGTCGTCCAGTGCACGAAATCTCCGTCGGCGGCTACCTGGGCCGGTTGCAAGAACGCGATATCGGTGTGTCCGCCCCGGAGGATGGCGGCGGTCTCCACCACGCCGGTGAAGGCGCCCCCGGACAGCAGCGCCACGGCATTACCCTCCGCGTCAACGGCGCTGGCGTCTGGTTCCAGACCTCGAATGCCTAAGACACCGCTATCAGCGAGAAACCAAACGCCGCCATGGGAAGAAAATTCTCCGGGCAAACGGCAAGGCAATCCCGGACCCAGGGCAACGACCGCTCCAGAAAACAGCTCTTGGGCGGCGCGGCGTGCCATGGCGGTTGGGTCTAACGGCGTACTCGACATCTTAAAAATAATCTCCTGCGGTTAGGCGGCCAGGACCAAACGGTCGATAAATATGGCCGGGGTGATGACCGTTTCCGGGTCTATCCCGCCCGGCTCGAGTACCTGGTCAACCTCGGCCACCGTGACCGCGGCGGCCATGGCCATGGTGGGGTTCCAATTGCGGCCGGTCCCCTGATACACCATGTTGCCCAGGGTATCGGCGGTCTGGGCCTTGAGCAGGGCAAAATCGGCCTTTAGAGCGGATTCCAAGACGTGGTCCTTGCCATCGAACCGGCGCACCTCTTTGCCCTCGGCAAACCTGGTGCCGGCGCCGGTTGGCAGGAACACGCCGCCGATGCCGGCGCCACCCGCCCGGAGCCGCTCCGCCAAGACGCCCTGGGGGACTATCTGAAGTTCCAATTTG
>JACZYV010000232.1:0-2586 GCA_022570905.1 Chloroflexota bacterium | reverse complement strand
TTCCCAGCTCAATGAACATGCCGGCAGCTTTCAGGACGCCGTCGTAGAACTCCTGATAGGTCCGGCTCACGCCGCCGATCTCGATGAAGGTCTTGCCCGGATCGCGGGCCACCACCTGTTCCAGGAACTGGCCCAGGGACAGCTCCCAAGCCTTTTTTGTTTCGGTCGGCATAGACTGGAAAACCCCATCTTCAGGACTGCCTGCGCCAGCCGTCAGGCGAGTTCAAGCTAACATGCGGCGCAGGGCCGGTCAATGGGCCTGTATAATGCCGGATATGCCTGAAAAAGAAGATCAGACAGACCCGCCGGGCACGCCGGTTTCCGTCGATCCCCACCGGCTCAAGATAACCAACGACGACGCAAGTGAAGGCACCCTCATCGGGTTCCGGTGCCGGGAGTGCGGGGCGTCGGTGTTCGGCCCCGCCATCTTCTGTCAGAAGTGCACGTCCACCGACCTGGAGCCGGTGGACCTCGGCGGCAAGGGTATCCTGTTCAGCTTCACCATCGTCAGGGTCCCCCCCGCCGGTTGGCCCGGCCCGGTGCCCTATGTGTTGGGCCAGGTGGAACTGCCCCAGGGCCCCCAGGTGCTGGCGGAGGTCGTAGACTGCGAACACGACGACCTCAGGATCGGCATGGCGGTGGAGATGACCATCCAGGCGGTGCCGGCCGAGAACGGCGGACCGGACAAGGCCGTCTACAAGTGGCGTCCCGCGTGATCAGTCCGTTCATCCAGGAGATAAGCCGGTGAACCAGATAAAGCCGGGCCGGTGTACCATCATTGTTGGCTAGGCACACCAGAACGATGAGGTGACGACATGGACCCCCGAACCATTGAGCATGAGGCGCTTGGCCTGCCCCCAGAAGACCGGGCCAACCTCGCGCAAAAGCTACTTTTGAGCCTCGACACTCTCACGGAAAAGGAATCTGAACGGACATGGCTGATCGAGGCCGAACGTAGAGCCCGTGAGCTTGATCGTGGGGATGTCCAGCCCATCTCCGCGGATGAGGTCCGAAGGAAGGCCAGAGCCCTGCTGAGGTGATCTACCAGTTTCACCCTGAAGCGGAAGCGGAACATCTTGAAACCGTCGCTTATTACGAAACTCAACGAGCGGGACTAGGCGCGTCTTATCTGGCTGAGTTCGAATCCATCTTGGAGTTGGTTTGCGAATCCCCAACCCGGTATCCGGTCCAGCTAGACCCGGATATCCGCCGCATCATGTTAAGGCGTTTTCCGTTCGCGGTCCTCTTTCGTGAATCCGAAGATACGGTCCAAGTCTTGGCAGTTGCACACCATCGCCGCCGGCCATCGTATTGGCTCGGCAGGTCCTAAAAACGGCTTGGGACGTTCGGCCTTACAGCCGCAGAATTACAAAGGATGCCAGGTGTTTTCATGAGAATCGCAGTCCACGCCCAGCGATGGAGTTAAGCCGGTGAACCAGATAAAGCCGGGCCGGGAGGTCATGGTGGTGGGCGTTGGCCTGCACCCCTTCGGCCGCTTCCCCGATAAGGACCTGGGCGAGCTGGCCATCGAGGCGGTGGTGCCGGCCCTCAAGGACGCGGGCGTCAAGTGGAAGGACATCGCCATCGCCTACTTCGGCCACGTCTACTACCAGGGCATGTCGGTGGGCGAGACCACCCTGTCCAAGCTGGGCCTGACCGGCGTGCCCATCGTCAACGTGGAGAACGCCTGCTCCAGCGGCTCCACGGCCTTCTGGCAGGCCTATTGGGGCATCACCACCGGACTCTATGAGATGGCCCTGGCCTTCGGCGCGGAGAAGGTCCCCCGCGGGCCGGTGACGGTGACCCCCGAGGACAGCCCGGAGCGGTACATCGGCGGCGACCACATGATGGCCGGGTACGCCCTGCGCAGCAAACGCTACATGGAGGAGACCGGCGCTCCGGCCACGGCCCTGGCCCAGGTGTCGGTGAAGGCCCGGCAGAACGGCGCGCTGAACCCCTTCGCCCACCGCAAGGACACCTACACCGTCGAAGAGGTGCTTAACTCGCGGATGATCGCCGACCCGCTGACCCTGTTCCAGTGCTGCCCCACCAGCGAGGGCGGCGCGGCGGCCGTGCTCTGCGCCCGGGAGTCCCTGGCCCATTACGGCATCGACGAAGGCCGGGCGGTGTCCATCGCCGCGGCGGTGTTGACCTCCGGCGACTACAACGGACGGGGCGCCGACCACTCGGCCTTCAGCCCCTACCGCACCGAGCCGGCGGCGCTCCAGGCCTACGAGATGAGCGGCCTGGGACCGGAGGACGTTGACCTGGTGCAGGTCCACGACGCCGCCACCATCGGCGAGCTGCAGCAGATCGAGGCCCTGCACCTGTTCCCCTTCGGCGAGGCCTGGCAGGGGACGGTGGAGGGACGGACGGCTCTGACCGGCGATATCCCGGTGAACACCGACGGCGGGCTGCTGGCCATGGGGCACCCCTTCGGGGCCTCGGGCATCCGCATGATCCACGAGACGGTGACCCAACTGCGCGGCGAGGCCGGCCCCCGTCAGGTAGCCAAAGCCCGTGTCGGCATCGCCCAATGCTCCGGAGCCGGAGACGTCACCACGGTGCATATCCTCCGGAAAGGCT
>JACZYV010000116.1:0-10194 GCA_022570905.1 Chloroflexota bacterium | reverse complement strand
TTGTCAAAGATTTGCTCGGGCGTTCCGAACTCCCAAATCTCCCCTTCGTGCATGAACACTACCTGATCGGCGACCCGGTTTGCAAATCCCATCTCGTGGGTCACCAAAATCATCGTCATACCTTGTTGCGCCAAGTTCTCCAGCACCTTGAGCACCTCGCCGATCAGTTCCGGATCCAGGGCCGAAGTGATCTCGTCGAATAACATGAGCTTCGGTTGCATGGCAAGGGAGCGGGCGATGGCAACCCGTTGCTGCTGACCACCGGAAAGCTGGTCCGGATAGGAATCAATCTTATCTTCCAGCCCCACCTGCCGCAGCACTTCATGGGCGATGGCGCGGGCATTGGAAAGCGATAATTTCTTAACGACCCTCGGCGCCAGTATGATGTTTCTTTCCACCGTCAGGTGGGGAAACAGGTTGTAACTTTGAAATACGATCCCCACCTTTTGCCGCAATAATTTCAGATTGGTTTTTTTCCCATTGACCAATTCCCCATCGAAATAAATATTTCCCTGATTGATGGGCTCCAATCCGTTGATGCAGCGCAGAAGCGTGCTCTTGCCGGAACCGCTGCGACCGATAATCGCGATCTGTTGCCCTTCCTCGACGTTAAGGGAGATATCCTGCAAAACCTGGAGATCGCCAAATTTCTTG
Organism: Chloroflexota bacterium; assembly: GCA_022570905.1. GTDB lineage: Bacteria > Chloroflexota > Dehalococcoidia > Lucifugimonadales > UBA3495 > UBA9611. Next base: position 9,540 of record JACZYV010000116.1, on the reverse strand, counting down.
TAGACCTTTTCAATTTGCACTAGAGACATTCAGTCTCCTTTCCAAGCGCCTGCTCAACGCGGTGAGGGGGAAACACAAGGAGAAATAAATGATCGAAATAACGGAGTACACCGCAAACGGCTCCAGGGTGACGTTATTGATCAACTGGGCTGTACGGGTCAGTTCCACGAAACCGATCACAGAGGTCAACGCAGTGCCTTTGATCACCTGCACCAGGAAGCCGACGGTTGGGGGAATCGCGATCGTTACCGCCTGGGGCATAATTACATACCACAATAGCTGAAAAATACCCATTCCCAGCGACCTGGAGGCTTCCCATTGCGGCTTGGGGATGGCCTGGATAAAGCCACGCCAGATTTCCGCCAGGAAGGCGCTGGTATACGCAGTGAGGGCCAATGCCGCCGCCCACCATTTGGCGCCAATGCCGGGCCGAGGCGATGAAGTCCTTGCTGCCCAGAACGATCGACCCCACGGGACAGGCGAGGCCTTTGCTCAGGCAGAAGCCTCAACCAGGCGTAATTATGGCGGCACGGGGCTGGGATTGGCTATCACCCGCCACTTCTGCGAGATGATGGGCGGCACTGTCCTGGTAGAGAGTGAAGCCGGGAAGGGGTCCACGTTCACCATGAAGCTGCCTGCATTTGTGGACGACTCATTAGGGACAGCGGCCCTAAAGTAAGAGGACCGACGCTTCTAGTCTGTATTAGGGGTATGAAACCCTTAGGCATTTCCGATTCATGCTTTCATGGGTGCAGCTGCCAGAGGGGTTGTATGCGCGCTAAGTGCATAAGGAGGGGTTGTGCGAACGAGTGACTGAGGTCCGGCCTGATCAAGTGACGACAAATGCAATCACGGCCCACCCAATACCCATCGCCGCCAGGGAGAGCAACAAGGCGAGGACCGGCACACCTAAAGGACGGCCTTCTGGCTGGGTAGGGTCGTACCTACCGGGGTCATTGGGCTGGAACCGATCAGGGTAGTTTGGGTCTTCAATTGAAGTAACCTAAACGCTTTCGGCGGCTATCGCAAGTGGCGTCGGTACTTCCCTGGGCCCCTGCATAGGGCCATTCTTAGGCCAGGCGCACCTTTTTGGTGAAGTCGTAGTCTGGGGCGATGTCGGACTGGAACCGCCACACCACCCGTTCCTTGGGAAATCCCCCGGCGTACGCCCGCTCCATGAAATCCAGGATCATCGACCAGGCCTGTTCCGATTCCCTGGGACGGTAGCGGCCCGGCATCGTCGAATTCATCCAGCCGTGGGGCATGCCGGAAAACAGGGTGAACTCGTAGGTCTTTCGCTTGGATTCCAGGGCGTCTCTCAAGCGGCGCATGTCCTCCACCGAGACCACGGAATCGTCCTCTCCCCAGATTCCCAGGACCGGCGCTTGGACCCTTTCCAAGATCGATTCGTAAGGCTCGGGCCGGTTCTCGTCAACTTCCCATACCCTGGCTTGCGCTCCGCCGTAGACGACGATATTGGCTGCCAGCTCGTGGCGCACGCTGTTCAGCACCAGCGGATAATCGCCGCTCTGGCAAACTCCCATGGCGGAGATACGGTCGGGGTCCACTTGGCGATGGGCCAGCAGGTAATCCAGGCTGTCACCCATGTATGACCTGATGTCCTCGTCGGAGATGCTCACCCGGATGTCGCCCCGGCTCAGGGCCTCTTTATCCCCGTCCCACCGGGAAAACATGTCGGGCGCCAGGCCGATATAGCCGTGAGCCGCAAACTTGGCCACCAAGTCCAGGGTGTGTTGCACCAGTCCGTACCTCTCGTGCCCCAGGACCACGGCGCCGAAGGGACCCGGCTGGTTCTCCGGTACGGCAAGAAACCCTTGGACCCGGTCGCCGTAGCTGATCATCGAGGTCACGGCGCCGGGATAGGGATTTTGCTGACTGCTCATAAAGAAGCCTTCATATGCCTTGGAGACCGCTTCGGGCAGCATGCCGGCGGTGTCAATATCATGGCGAGCTCTCCTTCACGCTTCCTGAGTCTACTGGGAGCAAATTTCAAGTTTACCAGAGGCTGCCCGCCGACCTATATACTTGGGGCATATGCGCGCCCCGATGCTGCCAGATGATCACCGGTACGACCTGGAGAAGGCACGTCAAAGGTCATCGACCGCTAAGCCCGGCCGGATGTGGGCACGCGCCAGCCTCATATGCGGCGGCTGGTCGCTGGTTTTTGCGCCCACGGTTTTAGGGCCGCTGGGAGTAGCGGCCGGATGCGTGGCGATCGCCAAGGGGGACAAGTGGTGGGGAGTGGCCGCCGTCTCCGGCAGCGCCGTGGCGGCGTTTGTTGGTCACAACTGGGTTGCTGGGCTGGTCACGTAAAAAGCCGCCAGCCGGACCTGGCAGTCCGCCAGCGGTTCAGTGAGGGTCGCTCCCTGAGATGGACGTAAAAGAAGTGTTCGTGGCGCCGGGTAATTCAGAAGAAACCTTTGTGACCGTGGAACTTCAGAAAGAACCCAGGGCCGGCGGCCAGGGCCTCAGAGACGCCTATGTGGCGGGCATCGCGTATGCCACCGTTGCCGCTGAGACACGATTGGTCTAGACTCATCGAGTTCAGCCCAGGCAATCCAGAGCCGGGAGGCCCGCCATGGCAGGTAATCAGGGCAAGATCATCGCCAACATCGAACGCTTGAACCAACTGATGGACAAGAACCGGTGTTCGGCCGTTGTTGCCCGTTCGGGGAAAAACTTCACCTATCTGGCGGGTTTCGCCTATCCGGGAACCCTGGCCCGGCACCTGGATTTCCCCGACTCCCCCAGAGGGGTGCTGGTGGTCTGGCCGCGCCACGGAGACCCGGTATTGGTTGTGAATGAGATCGCCGCGCCCCTGGCCCGCCGGGACGGTTGGATCGAGAATATCCAGGTCTACGACGGCTACGCCGAGTCGCCCTACGCCAAGACCGCGGAGATCCTCAAAGAGATGGGCCTGGAGAAGAAAAAGATCGGCCTGGAAAAGGACTACCTGAGCGCCCTTCAGTGGGAGGAGCTAACCTCGCTGCTGCCCAAGGCCAAGCTCATGGACTGCACCGACATGATGGACCGGGTGCGCTGGATCAAGACCCCGGCGGAAGTGGAGATGCTGGAGAAGGGGGCGAACCTTCTGGATGAAGTTTATCTGGAGGTCTTCCCCGCCGTCCGGCCCGGCGACACCGAACGCGAGGTGCATTCCCGCATCATCGAGGGGTGCATCAGGCGCGGCGCCAACTGGGCCCACGGCATCCTCAACACCAGCCGCAATAACGTGGCCTACGGCGGCGAGGGCGACATGGTTTTTCAGGCCGGCGACATCATCCGAAACGACTACGTTTCCTACCTGAACGGTTACCCCGGCCACCAGTCGCGCACGGTGGTGGTGGGGGAGCCCAGCCGCGAACTCCAAGAGACTTACAAGATTCACCGGGATATCTACCGGGCGACCATCGACCATTGCCGTCCGGGGGTGAGGGCGTCGGACATCTATTACTTCGCCAACAATGCCTTCAATGACGCCGGCATCGAGGGGAAGGTCGCCCTGGCCGGCCACGGTGTCGGCGCCTGGTGGCACCAGCAAGAGCCCTACATGGTGCCCTCTAGTAAGCACACCCTGGAGAAGGGGATGGTGGTTGCGCTGGAGCCGCACATCGGACACTGGCACCTGCAGGATATGGTGCTGATCACCGATGACGCGCCACGGCTGCTCTCTCCTCTGTTCAACACCGACGAGATGCTGGTGGCGGGGTAGCCTTTGTTGGCTCTGTACCGGCACGGGGATTGCGGCTATAATCCCTGCCAGCTTGGCCCGGTCAGGCGTGCCGCACGCGCCAAACGTGTCCGGCGCGGCCGACAGCATAATCTCAGACACCAAGGCCGATAGCTAAGGGGGCGAACCCATGCCGCAGCGCACTCTGTGGATGCACGGCGTAAATATGCAGGTGGAATACCCCTCCCGCCTAACCTCGGTCCGCGCCACCGGCCCTTTCGTCCGTATCGAAGGAGCGCGGGGTCAGAACACCTGGCTCCATTTTCCCCTGCCCACTCCCGCTGTGGTTGACGGCGTCAAGATGCGCATCGAGGGGGCCATCGTCAGCTTCCGGACCCGGGACCACGCCTCGGTCCACGAAGTCATCATCTACGACGGCGAGTCCCGCATCGCCGAGCACATGGACCTGGACCTGCGGGGCGACCACTTGGAACACAGGTTCGACGTGCCGGGCAACCCGGAGATTCACAGAGGTATCAACGTCACACTTGGGGTACGCTTCGACGATGCCGCACCGGATGTCCGGTCGATGCAGATCGAAGTTATTGGCGTTGGACTGGAATATTCGGGCGGCGATTAGCCGGCGGCTGAGGTCCCGCGCCCGTTCCACATCCAAGGCATCTCACGCATAGCCGGAGGAAAGAAATCATGGCGGAGACGCAGATCAAGACACATAAGAATTACATCGGCGGCCAGTGGGTTGAGTCGGTGACCGGCCGGACCTATCAGGTCCACAACCCCGCCCACACCGATCAGATAATCGGCGAATTCCAAACCTCCGGCGCCGACGACGCGCTGCGGGCCGTTGCCGCCGCCAAAGAAGGCCTGGCCGTTTGGGCCGCCACCCCCGCCCCGGCCCGGGCCAGCATCATCTTCAAAGCCCTTGAGATCTTGGGCCGCCGTGGGGACGAGATGGCCCAAACCATCACCACGGAAGAGGGCAAACCCATCGCCGACGCCCACGGCGAGGTCAAGCGGTCCATGAACATCATGGAGTACGCCGCCGGCGAGGGCCGCCGCATGTTCGGCTATACGACACCCTCCGAGCTGCCCAACACCGTGGCCTACACCGTCCGCCGGCCGCTGGGAGTGGTGGGGATAATCACGCCCTGGAACTTTCCCCTGGCCATCCCGGCCTGGAAGATAGCCCCGGCCCTCATCTGCGGGAACGCCCTGGTCTTCAAGCCGGCTTCGGCCACACCCCACAGCGCGGTGAAATTGGTTGAGATCTACGAAGAGGCAGGCCTCCCCGCCGGCGTGCTGAACCTGGTCACCGGACCGGGCGCCCAGGTGGGCAACGCCCTGGTGGAGAGCCGCGACGTTAAAGGCATATCATTCACCGGCTCCACCGAGATCGGCACCGAGATATACGCCGAAAGCGCCAAGCGGCTGAAGAAGGTCCAGGCCGAGATGGGCGGCAAGAACGCCGTGATCATATTGGCCGACGCCGACATGGACAAGGCCATGACTGGCATCGTGCAGGGCGCTTTCGGGTCCACCGGCCAACGCTGCACCGCCACCAGCCGGGTCATCGTGGAAGAGGGCGTGTACGACCAGTTCATGGCCGAACTCATCGACCGGACCGGCAAGCTGACCATCGGCGACGGCATCGACCCTGCCATCGATATCGCGCCCCTGGCCAGCCAGAGCCAGAAAGACAAGGTCATGGAATACATCGGCATCGGCACGGAAGAGGGGGCCAACCTGGTCTACGGCGGCCGCGCGCTGAGCGGCGGCGACTTCGACCAGGGGTATTACGTGGAACCCACCATCTTCACCGGCGTCTCGCCCGGCATGCGCATCGCCCAGGAGGAGATATTCGGCCCGGTGCTGACGGTGTTCAAGGCCAAGGACCTGAAAGAGGCCATCGAGATCTCCAACTCCGTGGAGTTCGGCCTTTCGTCCTCGGTCTACACCAAGGACATAACCAAAGCCTACGAATACATCAACACGGTGGAAGCAGGCATGGTCCACGTCAACGCTTCCACCCTGGGTGGTGAGGTGCATCTTCCCTTCGGCGGTCTCAACTCCTCAGGTGTGGGGCAGCGGGAGCAGGGCACGGCGGCGGTGGATTTCTTCACCGAGGTCATCACCGTCTACATCGACCACGCCGCCGAGGCAACGGAGCGGGCGCGGTTCATCTAACGCACTTTGGGTCGCCGTGAGCGATTTTGCCCGGCCCGCCCGAGGCAGAATCCACTGAACTACAGCGGCTCCCGGTGGGCGAACCCCCGGTCGGTATCGTGCCAGAATTCGATCCGTTCTTCGCCGCCGATCCAGCACAGATAGACCTCCCGCCCCTCCCGCTGCGATGGGAAATCCACCAGGCCTCGGGCCACATCCCGGACGATGATGCCCCGGTCCAATATCTCCTGGACCCCCTCCTGCAGCAACCGGGCCAGCCGGTCAACGTTCTCTTGGGCCTGGTCCATCTCTTCGCTGCTGCTGGAGGAACCGTTGCTACCCCGTTGCCGCAGCAACTCGTCGAGCCGCGTGTGGAGCACCCCATGCTCCTCGCCCACCCGTCCCAGGCGCTGGAACGTCTCTTCCAGCCACGGCACCAATGCGTTGGCTTCTTCTAACGTAAACTGGCGATGTTCCATGATTCAGCCGTACCGTTGATGTGAATCGGCGGCGTTCTATTTCTTGGCCGTACTGTAGCCCATGCGGTCTCTACTGTAAAAGGAGGGGCTTCAGCCGGGTTGGGTCAGTCTTCGGAGAGCCCACCGGCACCGGCAAATGGCGTACAATGTCTGCCACCGGCGGGAAGAGCCGATTGGTCCAAGCGCCGCCGGTTACTCGACCCCATCCGACTTAACCGAGAGCATACATGCCTATCATTGACCATCAAAACCTCCCGGAAGTCCCCTGGCGGCCCGGCTACCGAAAATGGGACGTCACCCTTGCGGAGCACGGCGTTTCCAGTTCTCTCAGCCTGAACACCGCCGAACCGGGCACCGGTGCGCCTCTGCACACCCACAAGATCGACGAACTGATCATGGTCATGGAAGGCACCCTGGAGGTGCGTATCAACGGCGAGACCCACACGGTGGGGAAGGACCATACAGTGGTCATCCCGCCGGGCGCAGAGCATGGGTTCAAAGTGGTGGGCGAGACCAACGCCAGATTGATAGTTTTCTTCCCTCACATGGACCCCTACTCCTCGGAGAACACCACCTACCTGGAGGGCAGCCGTCCGGCCACGGCCGCGGCCTCGGAATAATCTCCAACCAAGGCAGACCCTAGATTTGAACCAGACTCAGACCGACAAAAACTGTTTCCAAGCCGGCGACCTGGCCCTGCTCATCGACCGCAAATCCCGCCGCTATATGATCACCCTGACTGAAGGGGAGACCTACCACTGCCATCTGGGGAGGCTGTCTCACGACCAATTGATCGGGAGCAGCATCGGCGGTTGGTACCGGACCGACAAGAGCCACACACTGCTGGCGGTGCGCCCCACCCTTGGCGACTTCGTGCGGCAGATGCCCCGTGGTCCCCAGATCATCTACCCCAAAGACCTGGGCAATATCGTCAATTTCGCCGATATATTCCCGGGCGCCACGGTGATCGAGGGAGGCCTGGGCTCCGGCGCCCTGACCGCGGCGCTGCTCCGTGCGGTGGGAAACACCGGCAAGGTGATCAACTACGAGATCGATGAAGCGGTGCTGCCCAAGGCGATGCGGAACATCGAACGGGTGATCCCCGACACCTCCAACCTCGAGGTCAAGATCGGCGACATCTACCAAGACATCACCGAACGGGACGTTGACCGAGTGGTGTTAGACGTTCCGGAGCCGTGGCAGGCCATACCCGGTATCGGCGACGCCTTGGCCATGGGCGGGATACTGCTCAGCTTCGTGCCCACGATCCTGCAGGTGCAGCGCCTGGTCCTGGGCCTGGAAGAAGACGGCCGGTTCCAGATGATCGAGTCTCTTGAGACCCTGTTGCGCACCTGGCACATCACCGAACGGAGCGTCCGTCCGGACCATCGAATGATCGCCCACAGCGGTTTTCTGACCACGGCGGTCCGCTGTCAGCCCAAGCCGGGGGGACGGGTTCAGGCAGCGAGCGGTCCCCCAAATGATGACTCGGCTGAAGAGCCGAAGGAGGCCAGCGCAGATGGACGTGATGAGTAGGGAGCATACCTTGGAATTTCTGCAAACCCACGTGAAGACCGAGATGCTGATGAAACATCTTTATTCCGTTGAGGCCTCCATGCGGGGTTACGCCCGCAAATTTGACGGCGATGAAGAGCGGTGGGCCATCGCCGGACTGCTCCACGACTTTGACTGGGAGATCTGTCCCACTCCCCAGGACCATCCGACCTACGGGGCCCAGATACTCAGGGACCACGGCTACCCCGAAGACATCGTCCGGGCGGTGCTTACCCACGGAGAGCACACGGGGATCCCGCGCGAATCCCAGATGGAGCATACCCTCTTCGCCGTGGACGAACTTTCCGGCTTCATCCGGGCCGTCGGGTTGGTCCGGCCGTCTAAATCTCTGGACGAAGTGACGCCCAAATCGGTGCGCAAGAAGATGAAAGACAAGGCCTTCGCCAAGGATGTCAGCCGGGACGACATCCAGAAGGGCGCCGACGAACTGGGGATAGACCTGGACGAACACATCACGTTCATCGTGGAGAGCATGAAGCCAATAGCCGAACAGATCGGCCTGGCGCCTTCGGCGTAGGACGGACGGATTCGCCTTTCGTCCTCCAGCCGTTCCGTTCGTGGTGAGCTCCGACCGCGGTCGAGAGTCACGATGGAATCGGACCCGTCGAACCATCGCCCTAAGCAGTCATTTCCGCCATCAGCATGACTTATCCACATAATTCGGCAAGCTCAGGACGAACGGAATAACCCGGCGGCGTTTTCTAATTAAAGGAATCCGGGGCCGGCCGAAAATCCTCGAATTCTAACTCGCCGCCAGGGTATCTGCCCTCTGGCAAAGATAAGTGGTGGCCGGTCAACAATGGGACCGGCAGGCTCTCGACGAGGGCCGCGGCTTCGGATGAACGCTCCAGTCCCCACAACGCCGTATTCCCTACGTTTTTCCCCTGGGCAAGCACCTTGAAGTCACCCAGACCTCCGGGCCGCACCAGGTCCAATAGGCCGGCTCGGTTGGCCTGCATCTGCCGTGAAGAGAGGCCCTGGTTTTTGAGTTGTTGCTGCAATCGGTCCAGGGCCAGGTTGGACAGGAAGTTCCGCTGCGTGACCAACCCCAATGTATCCAGACCGGCCATCTCCCCAGCGCGCGCCACCGACGTGAAATCCACCTGCGCCGTGATATCCTGGCGGCCGATCAGTGTCAACGGAGCGTCGGTCTGGACGTGCTGGCGGTAGGTGACCAGGGTCCCTCTGCGCCGCTTTTCCGGGTCATAGAGGTCTTTGGCGGTGCGGCCGTAGTCGATGGTGAGCACGAAGCCCCGGTCCAACGCCGTTGCGACGTCCTGGGACCACCGTTTCAGCGCCAGGTTGATCTCAGCGGTCTGCCCTTGGGCAAGTTCGATCCCAAGGTCATTTAAACGGCCGGCCAGGGCCGGGTCCGAGGGCTCACCGGTCAGTTCCACGAGATCCCCGTCTTCCAAGCCTACGTAGACCTCTTTCAGGCCATCGCCGGCCATCACGACCTGGTGCACCGGGAAGGCGTCCAGGTATTCGTTGGACAGGACGCAGCCTGTAAGACCCCTGAATGGCAACCCGTCCGCCAAAACCATGCTCGTCCGCGGCGTCCCCGTCTCAGCCGTGAATGCCGGCCGGCGGTCCAAACAGATGTAGTGCAAA
>JACZYV010000115.1:0-10224 GCA_022570905.1 Chloroflexota bacterium | reverse complement strand
GGGAGTCCCGGCCGGAGCCCTCGGTCATCCAGACCTCGCCGTAACCCAGTTCCTCGGCCAAGGACCCCAGATGCCGGATATCAGCCGGGCCCAACTCCGGTTCGTTCCCCAATCTAAGCCCTAGAAAGGCCATATAGAACTCCTGATTTGGTCCTTACGCTTTTCGAGGTTAGGGCAGATAGGAACGGATAGCATAGTTGGTGTTGCTTCGCTCTTTAAATTCCTGAGATGGTCTCCGTAAACCAGGGCGGGTTTGAAACCCGCGCCTACGGTGATCAACGATCCAAAACCGGCTTGTATCACATCCGTTCGTGGTGAGCTCCGACCGCGGTCGAGCGCCGATTCTTTCGAGCGTCCTCGGCTTCGCCGGGAAGTCTCCCCGATATATCGGGGGACCCTTCGAACCACGGTGCGGCATCAGCCATACTTGTTCCAGGAGACTTGACGGTTGCACAGGTGGGCGGGTTAAAAACCCGCGCCTACGAAGTGATGCCATTATCCGCATCTCAAACAGACTGAGATTCCGTTCGTGGTGAGTTCCGTCGAACCACCGTCCTGCTCCTTGTCTGATTCGTCCTCTGCCCCAACCCGCCCTTATGCTACGATTGCCCCGTCATGACCGGTGACGGCAGGAGGGACCATGGGCGACGATGCTGCCAGGGAAGAATTGCAGGAAGCCGCGCGGGAGTACGAGAGCAGGCTGGCAGACGTGTTGGCCCGCCAGGGCGAGCCGCCAAAAGCTCCCCAAACCAGCTACGGCATGCCACTAAAGGCTGTTTACACACCAGAGGACGCGGCGGACCGGGATTACCTGGAAAATCTGGGATTCCCTGGGACCTACCCTTTCACACGGGGGATCCGTCCGGATATGTACCGCGGACGCCTGTGGACCATGCGCCAGTACGCCGGGTTCGATACTGTAGAAGAGACCAATTCGCGGTTTCGGCATCTGCTGGAACAGGGCCTCGGCGGCATGAATGTGGCCTTCGATCTGCCCACCCAATTAGGCATGGACCCGGACCACCCCCAAGCTACGGGAGAGGTTGGGAAAACTGGCATCTCTTGTCCCTCGGTGCGCCAGATGGAGACCCTCTTCCGGGATTTGCCATTGGAGCAGGTCACTCCATCCCTCACGGTGAACGCATCGGCCCAGTCCGTGCTGGCCATGTATGTGGTGACCGCCCAACAACAGGGAATCACCCTTGAGCAGATCGGCGGGACGACCCAGAACGACATCTTGAAGGAATTCATCGCCAGAGGAAACTATATATTCCCTCCCGGCCCGTCGTTGAAGATGGCGGTGGACCTCTTCGAGTATTGCGCTGGGCACCTGCCCCGGTGGAACTTCATCAATATCTGCGGTTACCACGTGCGGGAGGCTGGGTCCAGCTTGGTGCAAGAGTTGGCCTTCGCCTTCGGCAACGCCCGGGCCTATCTGGATGAGGCGCTGTCCCGTGGCATGGACGTGGATGATTTCGCTCCCCGCATCGCATTCAATTTCAGCGTGTTCAACAACGTGCTGGAAGAGGTGGCCAAGTTCCGGGCCGCCCGCAGGCTGTGGGCCCGGCTGCTCAAAGAACACTACGGGGCCAAGAACCCGCGTTCCCTGACCTTCCGGACCGGAGCCGGAAGCGGCGGAAGCACGCTGGTGGCCCAGCAGCCGGAGAACAACGTTGTCAGGGTGACTCTCCACGCGGTCATCGCCGCCATGGCCGGGGTGCAGTCGATGCACACGGCGTCCATGGACGAAGCGCTGGCGCTGCCATCGGAGGAGGCCGCTACCTTGGCTTTGCGCACCCAGCAGATAGTTGCCTACGAGAGCGGGCTGGCTGATGTGATCGACCCATTGGGCGGCTCTTACTACGTTGAGAACCTCACCGATCAGATCGAGGAGCAGGTCGATACGTACATGAAGCGCATCGAAGACCGCGGGGGTATGGTGGCGGCCATCGAGTCCGGCTGGGCGGTCCAGGAGATCGGTGAAGAAGCGTACCGCTTTCAGCGTGAGGTGGAGCAGGGGCAACGGGTCATCGTGGGACTGAACCGCTTCACCACGGAAGATGCCCCTCCCATCGAGCTTCACCATCCCGACCCGGCCGTGGCCAGCACCGTGAAAGGCGAGATTGACGAGCTGCGGAAGGGACGGGACCAACGGGCCCTCTCGCGTGCTTTGGAAGAGCTGAAGTCGGTGGCGAATGAAGGCGGAAATCTGATGCCTCCCACCTTGGAGGCAATCAGTTCCCTGGCCACGGTGGGGGAAGTTTCGGGAGCATTGCGCCAGGTTTTCGGCGAGTGGCGGGCCCCGAACATTCAGTGAGGCGAGTCGGGCCAGGACCCGTTCGTGGTGAGCTCCGACAGGCGTCGAGAGTCACGATGAAATCGGACCTGTCGAACCACCCTAGTTGGGCGCCATTGCCACCAGGACTATGACTTATGCGCGCCCTTCGACACGCTCAGGACGAACGGAATCGTCCCCGTTCGCCATGCCTACACCCCGTTCGCGGTGAGCTGGTCGAACCACCACGCCGCTACCCAGCCGGGTTAAGGCGCTGCACCAACTCCGCCCAGTGCCGTCCCCAGGCGTTGCAGACGGCCTCTATTTCATCCTCGGATGACTCACGCAGGGCCACCGGGCCGTAGTGGGAGGTATGGGCGTTGCCCTGGATGACCATGCCGTGGTTCAGCAGGATGTGGAGCATACTTAGCAGGGCCAGTTCCGCGCCGCTGCCCGGCCGGCTTCCTCCGGTGAACGCCCCGCCAACCTTGCCCGATAGCGGGCCGGGATAGTCCTGGACCGCCGTGACATCGAACAGCCGCTTGATCTGCCAGTCGACGTCCCCGAAACGCACCGGAGTCCCAACTATCACACCCTTGGCGGCCAGCATCTCTTCCCATCGCACCTCTTCCACGGTGCGGACCAGGGTGCTGGCGCCGCCATCGTGCATCCCCTGGCGGATGGGCTCCACCATGGCGCCGGTGCGGCCATTCTTGGACGTGTAGATGATCAACAGGTCGTGCTGGGTTTCCGCCATATGATTCCTCACGGGCCGTGGCCCTACGCCGGAATTAAACCTGACACTTGGGACAAAAATAGGTGCCCCGGGCACGGACCCGGATGGCTGACATGTTGGTCCCGCAGTTGGGACAGGCGGCCTTGATGTCCCGGGGATGGGTCCAGGTGGTCAGGGCCGTGGGCGGGTCGGGCCAGTGCTGGTCGCGTGCCCGGTCGTACACGCCGTAGGCGGCGGCAAGGGAGTCGATTATCGCCTGGCGCAGCCGGGCAACTTCGTCGATGGAAAGTCCCGACGCCGGCCGTTCCGGGTGGACGCCCGCCAGGAACAACGATTCGTCGGCATAGAGGTTGCCCAGGCCGCAGACTATGGACTGCTCCAGGAGCAGGGCCTTCACCGGGGCCTTCCTGCCGGCGAAGGACTCCGCCAGTGTCTCGACCGTGAACCCGTCGTCAAATGGCTCGGGGCTCATGGTGGGCAGCACCTCGCTGGGGGAGTCAACCAGCCACAATTTGCCGAATTTTCGGCCGTCCACGAAACGTAGTTCCCGCCCGTCGTCCAGGGGAAAGAAGTGCCGGGTCATGGGGTCGGGGTCTTCAGACAGGGGCTGTACCCGAAGCCTGCCGGTCATGCCAAGATGGATCATGAACGTAGCCGGGCCGCCACCCGATAGTGGGAGTATCAGGTACTTGCCTCGCCGCTGAACGTCCTGGATGGTCCGGCCTTTTAGACCCTCCGCCAGTTTCGCCGCCGATGGCTTTTTGACCGTGTTGGCCCAGGTGATGTTGACGTTGGTGATGGTGCAACCCGGCAGTCCCGCCCGGACCAGGTTCCGGCGCGTGTTCTCCACCTCAGGCAGTTCGGGCATTTGGGGGTCCTTCGACAGGCTCAGGATGAGCGGTGGTTGACGTTGCCATTGTTCTTCCTCCCGTTCATGGTGAGCTTGTCGAACCATTGTGTTGGAACTACGACATTCTATACGGTGATACCCTCTACGACGAATGGCAATAAACAACCCAAGTAGGTGGTGAGCCCATGAAATTCGGAATCTACAGTTCCATCGCCAACCCGCCCCGCGGTGAGGACCTCCCCCGGTGCGTGGACGAGGTGATCGAGGAGGCGCGCCTGGCCGAACAGGCTGGGTTCGACTCATGCTTCTTTGGGGAACACCATCAGGACCGGGACGGGTTTCTCCCCTCACCTCTGATCATATGCACCGCCGTGGCGGCGGCGACAACCACACTCAGGGTAGGGACATCGGTGATCCTGTTGCCGCTGCACCATCCGGTCCGCCTGGCCGAAGACGTCATAACCCTGGATATCATCTCCAAGGGGCGGGTGACCGTGGGCGTCGGCCTGGGCTACCAAGACGCGGATTTCCGGGCGTTCGGCGTCAAGATGTCGGACCGCGTCGAGCTGTTCGAAGAGAAGGTCCAGATACTGCGCAGTTGCTGGTCGGGCGAGGAATTCTCCTTCCATGGGAAACACCATCAGATAGAGAACCTTCGGGTGCGGCCGGACCCGGTGCAGAAGCCGCACCCTCCCATCTGGATCGGGGCCGGCGCGCCGGTGAGCGCACGGCGCGCTGGGACCATCGGAGATGCGTTGGTCACCACGCCCAGCACCACACTGGACAACACCTGCCGGTTGATCGATGAATACAAGCATGCCGCCGAGGCTGCCGGCAAAACTCCAACGCCCGTGATCATGCGGGACGCCTGGGTGGCGGGCTCCAGGAAGGAGGCGGAAGAGGTCTACGGACCCGAGGTCCTGGCCGCGTACCGGTACTACTGGCGGAACGGACTGTCCGAGTTCAAGTCCATCAAGGACGAATCGGAATTTACATTGGACCGCATCGCCAAAGACCGGCTGATCATGGGCGACCCCGAGGAATGCCTGACCGAATTTCAGCGGTGGAGCGAGAGGACCGGAGCCGAGTCCTGCCTATTAAGGCTGCGGCACGCCCATTCTGGGGGGCCGTCCCACGCCCAGATCATGAAGACCATAGACCTGATCGGCGACCGGATAATTCCCTATATGGGTTGATGGCCCGGGCCCTGGTCCCGTCGAAGATATCGGGTACGTTTCTAATCATCGGGTCCATGACGGGAGCCTCCGAATTTTAGATCAAGGGTCTATCCCGTAGACCCTTGCCGCTGTGTCATGGAACATGGCCGCGCGTTCGGTATCCGAATAATCTTTGGATAGAATCTTGAACGCGTTATACATCACGTTGTAAGAAAAGGACACCTTGTCCGGCGGGAAATTGCTTTCGAACATGCACCGGTCCGGGCCGAATTGCTCGATACAGTGATTCATCCAGGGGGCCATGGCTTCCGCCAACTCTTCCGAGCCGATTGGGACCCCTCTGGAGTGCCAGCCATAACCGAACCGGGGCATGCCCATGCCGCCGAGTTTCATCGTGACATTGGGGCAGGCCGCAACCGCGGCGATGCCTTCTCTCCAATGGGGAATTATCTCGTCGTCCTTGTTGGCGTATATGCCCACACGGCTAACGCCGCCGATGTGATTCACGATGACCGGCAGGTCCGGCACGGCCCTGGCGAAGTCGGCGATCTCCGGCAATTGGGGGAAGGACTGCATGAGGTCCAAGACGAGTCCCTTTCGACTCAGGACTCTGGCCCCTTCCAGAAAGTCGGCGTTGGCCAAGATACCCTCGGTTTCCCGGTTGTCCCAATCAGGGTCGGGGTTCCAGGTCACGTTGTGGCGAATGCCCCGAAACCGGTTTGGGCTGGCCGCCTGTAATGCTTCCAGGACGGGCGCCACATTGCCGGCCAACTTGAGGTCGGCGTGACCGATTATGGCCGCGGCCGCTCTGGCCGGGCCGTAGACACCACTGGCGCTGGCCGCGGCCAGGCCTTGGACAAATTCAACCTCGCCGACCGGGCGCAGCTCAGCCGGGCCGCCGGACCGGTACATCGACCTGGCCTCGAGGAAGACGGTAGACCGGACATTGTGGCCGCTGTAGATGTCGCCGTTCAGCTCATGGAGGAGATACCGCTGGTAGGGAGTGCTCTGGGGGCGGAGGTCCCAAAAATGGTGGTGGGGATCACAGATGGGAAGGTCCGGCTCCAAAGTGGGTTCCTGGGTTAAAGCGAGCCAATCATTGCCACCGAATGCCATGACCGCACCTCCGCTCGTTTGGTTAGCGGCCCGATGATAACATAGCCCGATTTTATGCCAGACCGAATCGTTCCTTACAAGGCGCAGCGGGGTCTGATGCGGTCAGATAGGACCGAGGTTATCTCTGAAAAGGCGGTGATGTTGCGATGAATCCATCTAGCCTTAAGACGACCAGAGTTTTTTCGTGGCCAGAGCCGCCCCTTCCGTCAATGCCTGCAACTTAGCCCACATGATTGATGAGTGGACCCGGACAGTGAAGGCGCCTTGGGAGAACCCGCAATCGGTCCCGGCGATGACGTTTTCCTTCCCCAACAGTCGAGCGTAGTTCGTGATGCGCAAGGCTACTAATTCTGGATGCTCTACGAGGTTGGTGGTGTGGGCTACCACCCCGGGGATGAGAATTTTGCCGTCGGGCAGTTTGACATTCTCCCAGACCTGCCACTCATGCTCGTGCCGGGGATTCGCGGCCTCGATGCAATAGGCGCCGGCGCGAATCCGCAAGATGATATCGACAATATCCTTAAGAGGCACATCGGTGACGTGGGGGCCGTGCCAGCTTCCCCAGCACAGGTGGTAGCGAACACGGTCCTCGGGAATGCCCTCCAGGGCGTGGTTGATGGCATCGACCCGCATCGAGGCAAATTTGCGGTATTCCTCTATGGTCGGCGCGGGGTCCGGCATTCCGTATTGGGTTACGACTCGAGGGTCATCCAACTGGAGGATGAAGCCCGCGTCCACTATCGCTTTATATTCCTCATGCATGGCATCGGCGATGGCGAAAAGGTAGGCTTCATCGGTGGGGTAATACTCGTTCTTCCGCTGGAGTTCGATCGTGCCGGGCGCCACCGCGGGGATGAACGCCTCCGTGTGATTCGTTACGGCCAGCGCCGCTTTGAAGTTTTCAATGTCGCTCTGTACTGCCGCGTGGCCCTGGTAAGTGATGGGACCGGTGCAGACCACCGGCCTCCCGGAGGCGGTCTCAGCCGTCCGGTCGTATTCCTGATAAAACTCTCGAAATATCATCCGGTCCCGCCCCCAGTTGAGCAAAACACCCTGATTGGGGTCCTTGGGGCGAGATTCAAAACCGGTGAGACGCTCGTTGACGTAGGCCGAAAATCCAGACTTCCCGTATTCGCCGTCGCTGGGAACGTCCACGCCTTCCGCCAACTGCCTTTGCACTACCTCGGTGACCGCGGCCTTGACTCTCCCAGCCAGTTCTTCCCGGTCGTAATCTTGGCCGGTTTCCTTGGCCCGCATCAAATCTCTGATCTCGGGTGGACGCACCAGGCTGCCCACGTGGGTGGTTAGGATTCGAGAGGAACTATTTTCCATTGCAGCTCCATCGCGGCCCTTGTACAGGTTGCCCGGTATATCGGGGAGACGCACAGCCTCCGGCCGGAGCTCAGGACGAGCGGCGTTTTCGGGGCTTCAAAATCCCCAGCTCACACCTGCTGGACGGCCAGGGTGATCTCCATGCCTTCGATCTTGACAGACTCGCTGGCGGCATCGGTGTCTGGCGTGCCGTCCACAAGCTGCGTGCTCAGGGTTTCGTCGCGGATGTAGTCCGAGAAGGCTCCCTGCATGACCTCGGCGAACGCAGGGGGACCCTGGTAGTAGGTCACGATGCGGTCGGTGACGTCGAATTTGGCCGACCGGCGCATGCCCTGGATGCGGTGCACCACCTCGCGGGCCAGGCCCTCTTCGGCCAGCTCAGGCGAGATATCGCCGTCCACGGCCACCATGTACCCGCCCTCCAGCGACACGGTGTAATTGTCCACTGTAACCGCTGTTTCGGTCTGGTCTCCAGCTTCCTCCAACGCCTGCCGCACAAGCGGAGCGTCGTCTTCCAGGACCTGGATGTTCTTGACGTTCAACTCTTCCAGGACCTGGGGCCGCACCTGGCCGATGTACTCCCGCTCTTCCGGAGTGCGGACCTTCACCAGCACATTGGCCAGGGGTTGGCGCACTTTCAGTCCCGCCTTGGACCGCGCGGCACGGCCCATGCTGGAGATGCGCATGGCCAACTGAGTGGCTTCCATCAGTGGCTGGTCGACCAGGGACGGGTCGGCCACCGGGTACTCTGACAGGTGAATGCTGTCAGGCGCGGATGGGTCCACCGAGCAGACCAGGTTTTGGTACATCTCCTCGGAGATGAAGGGGGCCAAGGGGGCCATCAGCTTGGCCACTGTCACCAAGCAGGTGTGCAGGGTGATGTAGCCCGACAGCTTGTCGGCGTCGCCTTCGTGCCTCCAGAAACGGCGGCGGCTGCGGCGCACGTACCAGTTGGACAACTGGTCGATGAACACCTGGATGCGCCGCCCGGCGTCGGTGGGCTCATAGCCATCCATGTGGGCGTCGACCTGGGCGATCATAGTGTTCAGCTCGGACAGCACCCAACGGTCCAATTCGTTCTCCGGCTTCCAGCCATCGGGCTTCTGGGACGGGTCGAACTTGTCGATCTCAGCGTAGCCGATGAAGAAGGAATAGACGTTCCACAGTGTGAGCATCACCTTGCGCAGGGTCTCGCTGACCAGCTTGCCGGAGAACCGCCTGGGCTCGCCCGGCTGGGACGCGGTGAACAAGTACCAGCGCAGGGCGTCGGCGCCGTGCTCGTCCAGCACCGACAGAGGATCGACCACGTTGCCCACCCGCTTGCTCATCTTGCGGCCCTTCTCGTCCAGGATCAGGCCCAGGCAGATGACGTTCTTGTATGCCGGTTGGCCCTTTAGCAGGATGGACAGGGCGTGCAGGCTGTAGAACCAGCCACGGGTCTGGTCCACCGCCTCGCAGATGTAGTCGGCGGGGAAGCGGCCGTCCGTGTCGATGCTCTTGTTCTCGAAGGGGTAGTGCCACTGGGCGAAGGGCATGGCGCCCGAGTCGAACCAGGCGTCCATAACCTCGGGGATACGGTGCATCTTTCCGGAGCAATCTTCGGCGGTGCAGTCGAGGATGATGTCGTCCACGTAGGGCCGGTGGAGGTCCAAGTCATCTAGGTTCCCGTTAACCCCGGCCATTCCCTTGAGCTCATCAACACCACCGACGCAGATGGTGTGGCCGCATTCTTGACAGCGCCAGATGGGGATGGGCGTGCCCCAGTAGCGCTCCCTGGAGACGGCCCAGTCCACATTGTTCCGCAGCCACTCGCCGAAGCGCCCGTCCTTGATGTACTCGGGGTACCAGTTGATGGTGTCGTTTCCGTCGACCAACTGGTCTTTCAAGGCCGAGGTCCGGATGTACCAGGAATTCTTGGCGTAGTAGAGCAGCGGCGTGTCGCAACGCCAGCAGAAGGGGTAGGTGTGGCGGTAGATATCCCGGTGGAAGAGCAGGCCGCGGTCCTTTAGGTCTTCCATGATCTCTTCGTCGGCGTCCTTCACGAACTTGCCGGCGAAGGGGTAGCTGCCGGTGATGATCCCCTGAAGGTCCACGGGCTGAACGAAGGAAAGCTCGTTCTCCCGGCCAACGCCCAGGTCATCGTCTCCGAAAGCGGGGGCGATGTGGACGATTCCGGTGCCGTCGTCCAGGGAGACAAACCCGGCGGCGATGACCTGGGGCGCGAAATCTCCGCCGTCCTCAAGCTCGGTGACCATTCCGCCAGGGCCG
Source organism: Chloroflexota bacterium (assembly GCA_022570905.1). Lineage (GTDB taxonomy): Bacteria > Chloroflexota > Dehalococcoidia > Lucifugimonadales > UBA3495 > UBA9611. The sequence goes on along the minus strand of JACZYV010000115.1, from coordinate 469 downwards.
GGCCGGTGCACGAACCGCCGCACCTGAGAGCCAAACTCGTTGGGATCATAGAGGGGTGTGTAGCCCAGCCCCACCAGGTCGGAGCCCTTGACTGAGCCGACGATGGTGTGTTCTTGTTTGATGTTGGCCGAGACCAATGCCTGCGCCAACACCAAACGGTGGCGGCCGCCTTCGTCTTCCAGTTCAACGATGCTGTAGTCAGCGTCCTTGTCCACGGCCAGCCCCGTGTTGCCGGGCAGGGTCCATGGCGTGGTGGTCCAAGCCAGAAAGAACACGTCAAAATCGCCGGCGCCCAGCTTTTCTAGGACGGCGGCTTTGTCCCCGGCCTTTCCTGATGTAGCCGCCGGGTCAACCTGGAACTTGACGAAGACTGAGGGGTCGGGCGTGTTCTCCCGGTAGCCCAAGGCCACCTCGTGGGAGCTGAGGCTGGTCACGCACCGGGGACAGTGGGGAGTGCCCCGCATGGTCT
>JACZYV010000114.1:0-10242 GCA_022570905.1 Chloroflexota bacterium | reverse complement strand
CCAGGATCGCGACAAAGGTGTGACCTCCTCCCATTTGTCCATGAATGTTGATACCCATTTTGGAGGCGTTGGCCTCGGATATGTGCTGCAACAGCATGGCGCCCATTTTTGGGTCAGCAGCGGGGCAAGTCTCCCCGGTATGTTCGTGTCGTACGAGAAATAGAGTCATGATTCCTCCTAACTTCGCTACCGCAAGATGGGGTCTTTAACTAACGTTTCCGAATTCGCAGTGATGCTACCCGAAGCGGGTGCACCTAAGATGAGTGGTGCAAACGGGGATTCTCAATTCAGGCGATTAACCCCTGAAATGGGCACAACTGATGGCAAATATTAAGATACTCCGAAAGTCCTGTCAACTGAAGTAGAACTAAGTTCAGGCAGCCAACACCTCCTTCCGCTTTACCGCCATACCGTTATGGAACTGGACTCCCAAGGATGCAGGCCCAAGCAGAGATTTGACCCCTTGGGGATTTAGGCTTTGAACTAATTATTTTCAGGGTTGGCATTCGATGCGTTTACTCCCGAGCGGCTAGCACCGGCGGCCCCTCCTCAATCAGCCCAAATCAGCCCAAACGACGGCCCGTTTGCCCCTCACCGTAAATGTAGCCACGACCCCCGATGCCACCGTCAGAGCGGCTACGAACTGAATCGCTACACTGAACCCAAACAGGTCGGCGAGGGCACCCCCCAAAAGAGCCCCGAATATAAATCCGGAATCCCGCCAGAACCGGTACACTCCCAGTGCGGTGGCCCTATCGATTGCTGGAACTGCGTCGCCGACGGCGGCCTGCAACGTGGGATAAACCAGGGCCGTGCCAAATCCCAGCATTGACATTGTAACGATCCAAACCTGGAAGGAATCGAAGGCGGCCGTCATGGAAATCGCTACGCCTTGCAGGACCATTCCGATGACGATCAACGGCTTGCGTCCCAGCACGTCGCTGGCCCCACCGGTGGCCAGCTGAAGTGTACCCCATACCAACGGATAAACCGCCACCAGTATAGCTATCCGGTTCAGTTCCAAGCCCTGGCTGGCAAAGTACAGGGGGAATATTCCCCAAGCAACTCCGTCGTTGAGATTCTTCACCAATCCGGCCTGGGTAATCCCGAAGAGGTACGGTTTCCGCCATGTTGCGTCGGCGAAGGCACGCCTCAGAGACAAGGGGACCAATGTGGTTGCTGAACGGCTGGCGTTTTCCAGCGCCAAATATGGGGCGGTGTCGCGGATCAGCAATACGCTAAAGGCCAAGGCCGTGGCCGAAATGCCAATTCCCAAGTAAAAGGGTTCCGGCCGGAGGCCATAAGCCTCGGCTATGACGCCGGTTAGAAAGGCCACTGCGGCCAGGGACATGTAGCCCGCCGCTTCGTTGAATCCCAAGGCCACACCTCGCCACCTTGGACCCACCAAATCCATTTTCATGTTGACCGTCATGGACCAAGTGAGCCCTTGGTTTATGCCCAACAGCACGTTGGCTCCTATGACCCATTCCCAGGAGGGTGCCCAGATCAATATTAATGGGACCGGGATCGCGAGCAGCCAACCGGATATCAGTATCCTTCGACGAGTGAACCTCTGGGCAAGATTGCCGGCCAAGAGGTTCGTTACCGCCTTGGCAAGACCGAAGGTGGCAATAAACGAGACAACGGCTGTTTTAGAGGTTATACCGAACTCCGCCTCGGCCAGGGCGGGCAGAATGGAACGCTCCATGCCAATCATCCCGCCCACGAATAGGTTTAACGTCACCAGCAGGGCGAATTGGCGCCAGTTATCTCTCAGGCTTAAGGTAATCTGCTTTTGAGGGGCGGAAAATCCTGGAAGCAATCTACCGATTTGCATCTAATATTTCCCCGGTATGAGCATCAGCATCGTCTGGCTCGAGTGCCTCGACAGCGATCGCCCGGTCGTGGACTGCGCCGTTGCTCTTATCTGTCACCTTGACCAAGACGTTCTAGGCCCCCTTGCCAGCATCACCGTCTGCCCCCGGCCGGATAGGGCGTTCTCTAGCGCCGCGGTCAGTACGGCCATTTCCGGTTGGCGGCCGATGAAACCAGATCCCCTAGGCTCGTTGCTCGTCAAAGCACGCACCATCGAAACATTGTTGAGCACATACTACAACGAATTCGTGTACTTCTGCCTCTATCGGATCAGGCGGCCTTACGCAGCCAAGCAACGCTACCGGTCTCGATTAACTTACCCGCAAAATTATTTAGTGTGTGCATGGTTAGAGTAGAGTCGAACTCGGCCTGAAACACGAGTTGGCGGTGTCGCTGGCGGCGATCGGCATAGAAAAATATTTGATCATCGATCGGCAGTCCTAGCGGTGGGCAGGCATCGAGGGTCAATCACCGGCGGCCGCGGGCGCGATTTGGGTCTGGTAGCGAGTTGAGTACTTCCGTTCTTGGATGGAGAACGCGGACAGCGCCGCCGGGAACAGCATCGCCCCAGCGATGGCGAATGGGATGGTGTAGGAGCCGGTTATGTCATACAAAAACCCAGCCAAGAGGATGCTGGCGAAAGAGCCTACCTGATGGCACAGGAAAGACACGCCGGAGATGGTCGCCAGCGCTCGAAGCCCGTAAACGTCGGCGGTTAAAGAAGTGGTCAAGGGCACGCTGGCGATCCAAGAGAACCCGGCCAAGCAGGCAAAGGCCCATAACCCAAGGGTGCCTGGGTATAGGACCAACATTAAGAATGCCAGGCCCCTGACGAAGTAAACCAGCGCCAGCAAGTTCTTCCGCCCAAACCGGTCTGACAGGATCCCGGCTCCCAATCCGCCGAGCACGTTCAGTCCCATCATGACCCCAAAAATAGTTGCGGCCATGGACGCTGAAACACCTATGCCGATGGCGTACGGCACGAAGTGCGCCGAGATCAAGCCTGTGGTGGCCCCGCAGACCGTGTAGGCTCCGGAGATCTGCCACATGGGCGCGGAACGGAACGATTGCCGCCAATGATCGACCTCCAACAAGCCCCGGCGGCGGTCTTTGGCCTTGATCTGTGCGTGATCTACTGTGTCTCCGTCGGGCTGGAGTCCCATCTGCTTCGGGTCGTTACGGACGAACAGAAACGCCAAGGGGAAGGCCAACAGCAGAACGATCAGACCCAGGGCGACCCAGGCTACCCGCCAGTTGGTGGCCTGGAGCAAGTACATGCTGAAAGGAACCAGCATCAGCCCGCCCAATGAAGCCCCGGCGACATTGAGACCCATTGCGGTGGCCCGCTTGGTTTGGAACCATTTGGACAGCAATGCCATGGTGTTGGTGATGGACGAGCCGCTCATGGCTGTGGACAGCACGAAGCCGAACATGAAGAGGAGGAAGAGGAAGTGAAAGGTAAGACTCAATGCCACCGTTGATAAACCAACGAACAACAAGCCGGTCAAGATGACGTTTCTGCCGCTGAACCGGTCGAACAGATGGCCGATAAATGGCTGAGTGATCCCGTTGACCAGAAATCCCGTGCCCACCGCCAAGGAGAGGGTGAACCGGCTCCAACCGAATTCCTCCTCCAAGGGGATGATGAATATTCCGAAACTGCTACGAGCGCCCGCGGTTACAAAGGCGATGAACATCACGGCGGCGACTACGTACCAGCCGAAGTAGACTTCTGGCTTCTTGTTGGCGGGCATCATATCTGGAGGTATCTTACCCAGTAAATCTATATTGTTCCAGTAGAGCCGGACTCCCCCTGCATCACGGTCTAACAGGATTGATAGGGGGACGGCTTGAGATAGAACCAGAGCTCAAGCTGGTTTCAGGAAACCGGTCCTGAGGTTATATCATGTGGTCAACCCGGCTAAAGGATATGACGAATGCGCGGTTGCCCGAGTCAAACCAGGAAAAATCTTGACCGCAACAAACTAAGTCTCGGCCTGTTTGGGATGAATTGTTCCGGCGGACTGGCGGTCACCACGGTGCCCGAGCGCTGGGATGCAAGCTGGGAGAACAACCGGAAACTCGCCGGCATGGCGGACGAGGCTGGTATCGACTTTATGCTGCCGCTGGGGCGTTGGAAAGGGTATGGCGGTGTCACCGACCACAACGCATCGAACTTCGAAACACTGACCTGGGCCACCGGCATACTGGCCAGCACCCGCGACATCATGGCTTTCGGCACGGTGCACGTCTCGCTGTTCAACCCGGTGGTCGCGGCGAAGCAGATGGTGACGGCTGATCATATCGGCCAGGGCCGGTTCGGCCTCAATATCGTATGCGGTTGGAACGACGATGAATTCCACATGCTTGGCGTCGATCTCGCCCAGCACGAGGACCGCTACGACCAAGGCCAAGAGTGGATCGATATCGTGACTCGGGTTTGGTCCGGCGCCGAGGCGTTCGACTATGACGGCAGGTTCTATCAGGTCCACAAAACCGGCATACTCCCCAAGCCCTACGGCGGCGGTCAGCCGTTGATCGTGTGCGCCGGAAACTCTCCCCGCGGGCGGGAATTCGCGGCCCGCAACGCCGACATGATGTTCACCAACCTGCGCATGGACATCAACGAAGTTCCGGGGAATATATCGACGCTCCGGGAATTGGCGGCGGCATACGGCCGGGATATCGGGATATTTTCCAATGTCGCCGTGGTCTGCCGGCCATCTAAGAAGGAGGCGGAGGAGTATTTTCGGTACTACGCGGTCGAGAATGCCGACCGGGACGCGGTGGAAAACATGATTGAGGGGCGCGGCCTTAAAAAACCCGGCGTATCGGAAGAGTTGCTCCAGGCGGCCCGCCTACGCGCGGCCGGCGGCAACGGGGCGATGCCGATAGTCGGCGACCCAGACGACGTGGTCGCGATGATGAAGCGCCTGTACGAATGCGGAATATCGGCGCTGGCCATGGGGTTCACGAACTACTTGGACGAATTCCCGTATTTCCGGGATGAGGTGCTGCCGCGGCTCGTGGGCCAGGGACTGCGCGCGGAATAGGCGGCGGTTGAGCCGCAAGCCTCACCAGACGGCGCCTGCCCGGCCAGTTGGGGGTGTACCAAGACCCAACACGCACGACACGTCCCAGCCGTGTTTTTCCTTAGCCGGTGGCTTCCGCGATGAAGACTGGAATCACCCGGTCGGTTTTGTCCTGGTACTCCTGATAAGGAGGATATGCCGCCACCGCGATATCCCAAAGCCGCTGTCTCTCGGCTGAGTCCACCACCTCTCGGACCTGCATCGAATGGACCTCAGCCTCGTCCCGGATCTCCACGTTCGGTTCCGTCTTTAAATTACGGTACCACTCGGGATTTTTGGGCGCCCCGCCCAGAGAAGCCACCAAGACATAGCTGTCTCCATCCACCACTCTCATCAACGGGGTCTTGCGGATAGCGCCTGTTTTCCACCCTTTATTAGTCACGATTATGACTGGCAGGCCGGTGTCCCTCAGGGTCAGCCCTTGGGTGCCATTGCTTCCTTCATATAGTTCTACTTGGTCCGCCACCCAATCCCTGGGGCTGGGTAGATATTCGCTCATGGTCGCCTCCTGACATCCCTTTTGGGCTATTTACCTGGATCAAATATCGAGCTTGCCTTGATTTTGGCCCATGGTAGATAGGCATGCATTGTAAGAGCCAAGAGACTACCGGGCAAGCTTGAGCGCACTGGGCCGTCGCTACGATACCCTCTCCTACGGCGACTGCATGGACCGCTGGACAGGGCTGCGCATTTGGCGGAGAATACCGCTACCGATCCAAGGGGGCGTTTTGGTCTCACAGATAATACCGCCCGGCGCCGTTTTCCACCCATCACAGATCAAAGCCTACGAAGTTCGTCACCCAGGCTACGATTCATTCGCGGTGCCGGCCTATGTGGCCCGGCCGTCGGACCCAGGTTCTTATCCGGGGTTGATCATCACCCACGGTGTTCACGGCTACGAGGAGCACATGAAAGAGGTGGCCCGCCGGTACGCCGCCCTTGGCTACTCTTGCATCGTGCCCGCTCTTTATTGCCGCGATGATTTCCTCACCGTGGTGGAAGAGGAAGACCTGGCGAGGGCAAGCGCCTCGCTGAGCGCCAGGCCCAACGCCCAGACCATCGGTGACCTCGCCGGTTCGTTGTCTTTCCTCCAAAGCAGTAGCTTCGTCAATGGCCGGATAGGGCTGGTCGGGTTCTGTTCCGGAGGCCGGCTGGCGCTGGTCTTTGCCTGCAACACAACCGGCCTCAGCGCTTTCGTCAACTTCTATTCCAACAGCATCTTTCAGTCCACCGAAGCGAACCCCACTCCCGCTGGAGACATGTTGGAAAGCCTGGACTGTCCCATGCTTGGAATGTTCGGTGAGGATGACACCAATCCGTCAGGCGATGATGTGGCCTTACTCCGGACCAAGCTGGAATCGCTTTCCAAGACCTTCGAGGTCGTTACCTACAAGGGTGCCGGCCACGCCTTTTTCTCCGACACCCGCCCCAGCTACCGGCCCGAGGCGTCCCATATGGCCTGGGGCCGCAGCCTGGAGTGGCTATCCAGGTATCTGAAACCGTAAAACCGCTACCCATATAAGACGGACACTTACTGGGAAAATCACGATTTCAACCACGATCGCATATTGAAGGAGGGAAGAAATGAGAGACGGATACCGGGTTATCGACATCGACACCCATGTGAACCCCAGCTACGACACGCTGGTCAAATACGTGGACCCCAGTTTTCGAAGCCGCCTGGATGAACTGAAGCCCTACATCCGCACCGTGGGCGAATACCGCGCCCTTAGCATCGCCTCCATCCCCTTTGACCGCTTCCCGGGCGAGGCGCCCAAACCGGACGACCTGGAGGCCAAAGTAGGCGGACGCAGCGCCCTTGAGGGCCGTGTCTCCAAGACGTCGGGCCACCACCGTTTGGACCCCCAGCACGGCGTTAGCGATGAGAACTCCGCCGGTAGAATCATCGACATGGACATGGAGGGCCGGGACATCGACGTGATCATCCCCGGCACTTGGGCCAACGGGCTGTCTCACCTGGAAGACCAGACCCTGGCCCAAGGACTCTATTCCTCCTACCACCGCTATATGAAGGAGTATTGCAGCCACGCGCCCAGCCGGTTGAAGGGCCTGATCCTAGCCCCCTGCGCCGATGTCGAATGGGCCGTGACGGAAGTCAAGTCGTTGGTCAATGAAAATTGGGTGTCGGCCGTCATGCCGGTGCTGCCCGAGGGTATGCCCGTGGACCATCCCGACTTGGACCCGCTGTGGGAAGTGATGAACGACGCTCATCTGCCCATCTTGCACCATAGCTTCACCTTCGAGCCCCCCTACTTCCCCGGCTACCGGGACATGTGGGGCAACGTGGCCGTGGCCCGGACGGCGGCCCATCCCTGGGGCGCCGCCAGACTGTTGTCGTATCTGATCGTCGGCCGGATCTTTGACCGCTTCCCCAACCTCAACGCCGGGGCCGCCGAGGTCGGACACGGCTGGCTTCCCCACTGGCTGATCCGGTTGGAGGAGATGTGCAACTACGTGGCCGGCACGACGCCAACGTTGAAATACAAGCCCATCGAATACGCCCAGATGGGCCGGTTCCGGTGCGGCGCCGAGCCCTTTGAAGGGCCGGCGATGACCAAGGCGTGCGTCGACTTGCTGGGCACCGATTGCTTGATGCACCAGTCGGACTATCCCCACAACGAGGCCCATTTCCCGGATACCGCCCAGATGGTCATTGACTGGCCGTTCTGGAAGGAGATGGGTGGCGACGCCCTGGAGAAGCACATGTCCGGAAACGCCGAGAAATTCCTGCGGTTGGCGTAGGGAACCGCGGCCGGCCAAGAGTTCAACCGGCCGGCCGCGCTTCGGCGCATCGCGCGCTATCAAATCGGCGGACCGCGCAAAAGGTGGGCTTTTTGTCCAGGGAGACCAGTGGGTCTCCCTGGCGCGCCTGATATGCCCTAACGTCCGTAGACCGCTGACCGGGCGGAGACCGGCACTTCAGGCTTCCGGGTCATCATAAAGAAGGCCCCGGCGGCCAGATAGATGGGCAGGAACGAGACCAAAACCACGGTGTAGCTGCCGGTGCGGTCGAATACGAGTCCCGCATAGATGGGCGTGACCAACATCCCAATGTTGAACGCCACGCTGATCAGTCCCATCAAGGTGGCGAAGCTGGTCCGCCCGAAGAAATTGCCCAACGATACCCAGTTCAGGGAACTGGTCCCCTGCTCCATCGCCATCAAAAGCACGAACAGGTAAACCGCGGTATTTCCATCCAAAAGCAGCATGGCCAAGACCGCCAGGGACGCCGCCACCATGCCGCTGCCCATCATGGGTTGCAGCGGGAACCGGTCCCCCAAGAACCCCACCACCAAGCGCAACGGGATTGAGAGCAAAAACATCAGCGAGAACATCAGGCCGGCCATTTCATGGGACATCCCCTTCCACACGAACATCTCCACTGAGTGGAGCGAAATGGTGCCCCAGAGGCTGATTCTAAGCACGGAACCGGTGAACAGTATCCAGTAAGATTTAGTCCGTAATGCCTGCCGCACCGTGAAGTCGACCAGGACCGGCCGGCGGTCCGGCCCCCCTTCCTTGGGAAATGGCAGGTCGGCCCCGATGCCCATCCGCTCCGGCGAGTGCCGCACCAAAGAGGCCAGGGGGATAACGATGATCCCCATGAATATCCCGGAGTAGAGCATGACGTCACGCCAGCCGATGGTGCTGACTCCGATGGTGATCAGCGGCAAGATAGCCGCCCCGCCAGAGGAGAACCCGGTGATGCAGATGGACATGGCCAAGGACCGGCGCCGGATGAACCACCGGTTTACCGAGCTGATCAACACCTGGCCCAGACCGGAGCTCTTTCCGACTCCCACCACCCCGACGAAGATCACCACGAACAGAACGTAGCTATTCACCCAATGAAGGGCGATAAAGCCGGCGCTTGCCAGCAGTCCTCCAAAAATGATCATGGGCCGCGAGCCGAACCGGTCCACCAACCGGCCGACGATGGGCCCGGCGATACTGCCTTCAGCCCTGGCCAAGCTGAAGATCAATGAGGTCTGGGCGCTATTCAGCCCTAAGTCACGTTGTATGGGGCCGAAAAATATCCCGCTGCTGTTGGAAAATATCCCCCCCGACAATGTTCCCAATACAAAGGTGGAAGCCAGCACCCACCAGCCGTAATAGGCGCCCCTGACCTTACGCACCAGAGGCACCTGGTTCAACATTCTTTTATATTCAAATTGATTATTCTAACCGGGTTACATTATCAAGATTCTCGATAATGATACTACACCACGGATCAGAATCACGTGCTGATCATCTGCCCTGCCATACCGGCGGCCTCTTTTCCGCGAATGCCTTGGGGCCCTCCGAGGCGTCCTGGGAGCCCAACACCCGCTGACCCACCGAGGCGGTGAATTGCAGAGATTCTTCCAGGCCGTACCGCCGCCAGAACTGGGCCACGGCCTTGGTGCCTTGAACGGCCAACGGGGCGTTGGCCCCAATCATCTCCGCGATCTCAACCGCCCTGGGCATCAGTTCTCCGGGCTCCAAGACCTGGTGCACAAAACCCAGCCGGTGGGCATCTTCAACGCTCAACGTATCTCCGGAAAGCATCAGGTACACGGCCTCGCCGTAGGGCAGCACCCGCGCCAGGTTGTTGATGGCGTAGTTGGCCATGATGCCCCGTTTCACTTCGAACAGGCCGAAGTAGGCCTGGGTGGAAGCGATGCGTATATCGCAATCGGATGCCCGCTCCATCCCCGCGCCGATGGCCAGGCCGTTGACCGCCGCGATGAATGGCTTGGGGTTTCGGCCAAACGGTTGGTTGCCCCGGTAGCCCTCGACCCGCTGTTCCCCGGTCAACGAGGCCAGGGTTTCCGACTGGGTGGACATCTCCTTCAGGTCGGCCCCCGCCGAAAAGGCCCGTCCGGCCCCGGTGAGTATCCCAACCCGCATGTCGGCGTCGGCGGCGAACTCGTCCAGCGCCTCCCGCAGCTCTTGCCGCATGGCCACGCCCTGGGCGTTCAGCCGGTCGGGCCGGTCCATGGTGAAGACGGCGTAGTGGCCGTCGATGAAGCGTTCATAGCGTAGGTCCGGCATGTCAGTCCTCCAAAATCAGCTATCAGCCGTCAGCGATCAGATATTCGTTTTTTCGGCTCCCACGGCAACGGTTTTCGCCACCCGCAATGCTCGGGGTGAGCCCCGTCCACCGTTCGTGGTGAGCCCCGTCGAACCATGGGTGCGCCCACGCCCTTCGACGGAGCTCAGGACGAACGAATGGACGAACAGATAATCGACATGGCAATTCCAGGAACTGGGT
>JACZYV010000113.1:0-10261 GCA_022570905.1 Chloroflexota bacterium | reverse complement strand
CCGTCTCCGGACTGCCCACGATGACGTTGCCCGCCTCGAGGTAGTCGGTCCAGGTGAACTCTTTGTGCTGATTCGTCCGGGACTGCATGGTGGTGGCGCTGGCCGCGGAAGCGTTGGTCTTTACCGTCCGGTAGCCGGGCGGGTTGGCGTAGCCGGCGGGGATGTGCAGGCTCTTCTTGAAGAAATACTCGATGGAGTCCTTGTATTCCTGGGCTTGTTCGTCGGTTTCCGAGACCGCGACCAATTGCAGGAAGCCGGCGTGGTAGGGATTGAACTCCTTGCCCTGACGCTCCATCTCGTCCCAGAACCCGTCCAAGATGGTCTTGCCCACCTTGTACCCGGAATAGCTGAGGTAGCAATACACGTAGTCGTTCTTGATGGTCCAGTCCCAGGTCTCCAGGCTGCCGCTGCCGGGCACCCAGATGGGAGGGTGGGGCTGCTGGTAGGGCCGGGGCCAGATGTTCACGTAACGAAGCTGGGTGAATTTCCCGTTGAAGGAGAAGGGCTCCCGCTCTTTCCAGGCCTTGATGATCAGGTCGTGCGCCTCTAGGTACTTCTCCCGCAGGGTGGCGGGCACCTGGCCGTAGCCGAAGATGGTGTCCATGGAGGTGCCCAAAGGGAAACCGGCGATGAGCCGGCCTCCGCTCAATACGTCCAGCATGGCCATCTCTTCGGCGACCCTGATGGGCGGGTTGTAGAGGGCCAGGCTGTTGCCCAGGACTATGATGGCCGCCTTGGAGGTTGCCCGGATCATGGCCGACGCCATCAGGTTGGGCGAGGGCATCATCCCGTAGGCGTTGCCGTGGTGCTCGTTCACGCAGATGGCGTCGAAGCCCACGGCCTCGGCGTATTCCAACTCGTCCAGAAAATCGTTGTACATGTGGTGGCCCTTTTCCGGGTCGAAAAGGGAGTTGGGTGCGTCGACCCACACGCTGTGATAATCTTTCTCGAAGTCAACGGGCAGGTCCTGGTAGGGCATCAGGTGGAAGAAGCACAATTTCATGGCTGAATTTCCTTGTCGGCGGGTTGCCTGAGATTGTACAAGAACGCCGATGTTGACGCCACCGGCGTGGAATATGAGCATAGGAGTGGGTGAAATGGCGGGTGAGACCACGGAGATCGGGCGCCGCGTGGCGGTGGCCAAGGGATTGGCGGCAAACATCAGGGAGTACTTGGGCGGACTGACTCCGGAGCAGTGGGAATTGCCCAGCGCCTGCGCCGAATGGCAGGTGCGGGACGTGGTGAGTCACCTGATCGGCGGCGCCGAACGGCAGGCCGAAAGCATGGAGCGTGGCCGGGGCGGCGACTCCAACCCGCCGGCCGGGTTCGTGGCCCCGGAACCGGGGGCGCTCTCCGCCGCCAACGCCCAGCGGGACATTGACCGCCGCGACCAACTGGCGGGCCGCTTCCTGGAGTCCTTCGACGCCAGTTACGAGAAGCTCCACCAAGAGTTCGACGAATTCGCTAAAAGCTCGTGGGACACCCTGTGCTGGCACATTCGCCGGGGCGCCATGACGGCGGCGTCATATGTGGAACTTCGCATCCAGGAGCTTGCCATCCACGACTGGGACATGCGCTCCGTGTTCCGGCCCGGCGCCGGGCTCGACCCCGCCTGCGTGCCGGTGCTCTTAGATATGTCGCCGCGGTGGCTGGGCATGTGCTTCCGTCCCTCGGCCCCATTGCCCAAGCCGGTGGTCTACGGCTTTATTGTGGATACTGGGGTGGGTTCCCACCATTACCGGATTACCGTAACGGGCGACGCGTTTCAGATGGACACCAGAGATGCGCCGCAGCCAGAGGATGAAGAAGCGTCGCAGGCAGACCTTTCGCTTACCGCCACCGCCGAGAACTACCTGCTGTTCACCTATGGACGGCTGACCGCCGCCGAGGGGCTCCACCTTGGCAAGCTGACCGTCCAAGGCGATCTCGCCCACCTGGACCAGTTCGAAGTCTGGTTCAAGGGCCTGTAAACAGGGTGCGTTAGGCCGCTCGCCCCACAAGATCATCAACCTCCCGCCACGCCTGTGATAAGCTCGGTGGCAGACATGCCGATCCGCCGGGTCTGGGGCTAAAGACGGGCGGGAAAAGAGGGAGGAACAAATTGACCACTGGTTCGCGTGATGTGGTGATCGTGGGCGGAGGGATCGTTGCCTGCCTCAGCGGCTACCTCCTGGGCCGCCGGGGCTATAAGGTTACGATCTTGGAAAAGGACTCCCTGGGCAGCCACGCTTCAGGGTTCGCCTTCGGGGGACTGGACCCGCTGACTGGAGTCGGTGTTCCGGAGCCTCTGCTGGAGTTTGGCTTGTGGTGCTACGGCCGTCACCGGAGTTTGGCCAGAGAGCTTCATGAAGCCACGGGTATCAGTGTGGAATTTGAGTTGCGGGACCGGCTCAGCCTGGCGTTTACCAACGAGGAAGCCCGCGCGGCCAAGAAGGACATTGAATGGATGAAGGACGTGGGCGGTTTCAACGTCGAATGGGTGAACAACCGCCAGGCCAGGGAATTGGAGCCCCAGGTAAGCCCCGAGTGCACGGGCGCGCTCTTCGAGCAGAGTCCCGGGGCCCTTGAGCCGTACCGGTTCATCCTCGCCGCCATGCGTGCGGGTGAACGCTATGGCGTGGAGATGGTCCAGCGCCGGGCCACCGGTCTGATCAGTGACGGCAGCCGGTGCACCGGGGTCACGTTGGAGAATGGCAGCATCAACGCCGGAATCGTGGTGTTGGCCATGGGTCCTTGGACCGGGCAGGCATCGGCCTGGTGCGGGGTGGATATACCCGTTACACCCCTTAGGGGGCAGATCCTAAAGCTGCGGACTTCCCACGATCCCCTCAAACTAGCCGTTAATTACGCGCACAGTTATGTGGCGTCCAAGTCCGACGGTCTCATCTGGGCCGGCACCACAGAGGAAGAGGCCGGCTTCGATGAGGGCACCACCGCCGCCGCCCGGGACAGCATAATGGCCGATTTCTTGAAGATGATTCCCGGTATGCAGGATGCCGAACTGTTGCAGCAGACCGCCTGCCTGCGCCCCTTGTCGGCCGATGGGATGCCCATCGTGGACCGGGTCACCGGATGGGACAACCTCTACGTCGCGACCGGGGCGGGCCGCAAAGGCATCCTCTGGAGCACGGGCATGGCCCATATCGTGTTGGACCTGATCGATGCCGGTAAATCTGATGTGGAAGGCGCCGAGCACCTGAAGCTGGACCGGTTCCCGGCCAAGGTTTAAACGGCGTGCTTCCGCGCCACTAGCAGGCCGTCTTCCCGGCTGATCTTCATGGCGAACGAATAGCGGTCTACCTCCAAGGCCAGGGCCACATCCTCCGGATGGTACTGGGTCTGCTGCGGGTCGAAGAACTTCTGAGTTGCCCCGCCCGTTAGAACCAGGGACTTGACCGCATCGAAGTCTGGGTTTCGCCCCTCCAGCAGGTTCCAGAGGTACATGCCGCAGTGCTCGTCCTCGTCGGAGCGCATAAACCCCTGGTCGCCCATGGCGATGATGGAGACCAGTTCGGGCCCATCTTTCTTGATGGCGTCCACCGTGGCTTTTGCGACCACGAACGAGCCCAGATATATCTCTGACGCGTTCACGGCCGCCGCCACGCCCACCGTGCCGGCCCTGGTGGACTGGACCAAGGTTTTGCCGTCCAGGTCGGCCTGGGATATCTCGTGGGGCGAATTACCGAAGTCGAAACCCTCGGGGCGCTTGCCGGCCACCTCTCCCATGAGGAAGTCGCCGATGCCCCGCCGGTGCAGTTCCAAAGCTTCCTCGGGTTCGGCCACCAGGGTGATCTCCGTCGCCCCGCGGTCGAAGGCGATGGCGGCCGTGGTGAAGGCCCGGAACACGTCGATGATGACCGCCGTCCCCTGGGCGTCCTGGGCGTCTCGCACCAAGCTGCCAAGTCTAACTTCCATCTGGTTGCCTGCTCCGTATGGGATGTGCCGGTTGGGTCCGGTCCAGACGCCCCGATGTATCGGGGCGGCTCTCGACGTAGTTGGAGATGGGGGTGGTCCCTCGCCAGGGACCTAACTCTTCTTGGTCAACTTCTGCAGGGAACGGACCTCACGGGGCGGGGTAAGCCGGCTGCCGGTGTGGGTCCACGAGACCTCGCCCACGAAGATGTCGCCCTTTGAATTGATGCAGACGCCGTGGGGGGCGATGAAACTGCCGGGCTCCTCGCTCTCCGCGATGTCGCCCAGCTTGGCCAGGTAATTCCCCTTCAGGTCCATGATTCCGATCCTGGGGCCGAGACCCGACGCCTGGTCGTTGGGACCGATGGCCACGCCCAACTCGCCCACGTAGACCCTCTGGTCGCCGCTGGTGTCGATGAACAGGCCGCAGGGCCGGGCCATGTCCCTCCACTGGGTCTCGAACTTGCCGTTCTTGTCGAAGACCTGCACCCGCTGGTTCTCCCGGTCCGCCACGTAGACCCAGCCGTCCTTGTCGGTGCAGACGTTGTGGGCGATGTTGAATTGTCCCGGTCCGGTGCCCGACTCTCCCCAGGAGAACAGCAGCTTGCCGTCGGGCGAGTACTTGTGGACCCGGGCGTTGCCGTAGCCGTCTGTCACGTAGAGCTCGGCGGTCTGCGGGTCCAGGGCAACGTGGGTGCAGCGGTTGAAGGGGTCTCCGCTCATGAAAGGCGCCGGCTTGCCGCTGATGCCAAGGGTGAAGATGACGGTGCCGTCCAGCTTACACTTGCGCACGGTGTGGTCGCCGTCGTCGGTCAGGTAGATGCTGTCGTCCGGCCCCATGGTGATGCCGTGGGCGCGGGGGTAAACACCCTCGCCCCAGGACCGGAGGAAATTGCCGTCCTTATCAAAGATGATCATGGGGTGTTCGCCCCGGTTGAAAACGTAGACGTTGTCCTGGGAGTCCACGCCCACTGCGGCGCACTCTTTGAAGGACCAACCGTCGGGGAGCTTGCCCCAACCCTCTTCTACTTCGTAGGTGAAGGACCCTGAGCCCAAAGTGACCATTGCTACAACCTCGATCGCGCCATGTTCCGGGTGGATTTAGCCCCTTGAAGGGGCACCCGGAGATTGTAGCACCGCCAGGCGGTAAATCAACGAGGCCTCAACCAATCGGTCCTGTTTCGCGCTTCGGCCACCTTTTGGTTGAACCGCTCCCGCTCCGTCATGGGCGGGCCCGCCATGAATCGCACCACCGCCTCGGGAATCTCCACGGCTCGAGTCAAAAGGAACATCGCGAATTTCCGCTCGTTGACGGTCCCGACGCCGATTGAACTAGGTCCTTTTCTCTCATTCATATCGCTCCTTAAGCCCTGTCGATTGAAATCAGCTAAGCCATAGTTTCGGGAAGGAGGTTCCTCAGCGTTGTGAATCCAACAGACCCCTGGTTTACAAACCCCCTTGATGTCCGTGACGTCCACGCTGGCCTACTCGACGAAGACCCGCACCTTGTGCTGGCCGTCCTTCACGTCAATCTCCAGGTCTTGCAAGGCGTCGATCAGGGGGTCCAAGTCTTCGGCCTTCAGGCTGCCGATATCAAAATTTATTCCCTTTTTCCTGAGTTCTTCGTTGACAGAATCCGCCGACGATCTGGGGATGAGGGACGCCAGCTTTACCCCGGCGCGAATCAGCGCCATGGGGACCCGGATGTTGACGCGCTCGGCGTGGTCTTCATCGGCGTCTTCTCCCGGCTCCACACAGACACGCAGATACTTGGCGGAGGAACGGTTGTTTTCCCCAGACCGCCTGGAGTCTGCGGGCTCACCTTCAGTCGATACCAGAGATAGGAGGCGTTCAGCCTCGTCCACCTGGATCTTGCCCTCGGCCAACATGTCCAATATCTGCCTGGTGTTGTTTTCCATGATCGATCTCTCCATATTTATCCTCGCGGCGTCAGCCGGAGGAATCTTGCTATCTGAAACTCAGATGCACGCGTTGGTTCCGTTGTTGGACATCGATCTCCAGGCCGCGTAATGCGCAGAAAACCGCGAAGAACATTGGGCCGGAGTAGAGCATCGGTCTTCCCCATCTGGTCCACCAGAGAACGATGGCCAACGCCAAGACCACCGGAGCCATGGCCACTGCGGCCAGCAGCAGAAACGGCCAGATCACGAATAAGGGAAGCCAAAGGCTGAAGTCGTGGGACTCGTTTTTGATCTCGACTCGCAAGATCGATGGGGGCCAGATCATGATGAAAGCCTCTCGATCGCTTCTGCCGCGCTGATATCCCCCCGCTGCAACTGGGAGAGGACCTCCGATCGGCGTGGTTGGGGGTCGGTGTCGACGAATTCAAATTGTTCGGCGATGCGGTTCAGCCGGTTCTTGACCGTGGGGTAGCTGATGCCGAAGACTCGCTCCATCTCTTTGATGGAGCCGTGGCTGCGGAGGAAAGCTATGACGAATATCTGGTCGTCGCCCGTCAGACGGGCTAGAGGCGGGAGTTCAAAGCTGCCTTCGATGACGGTGTCTTCGCCATCCAGGCGGACCCGCTCCACCAATACCGGGCGATTCCCGGTAAGCCGTGTAAGTTGCTGCCAATCCTGAGCCATACCAACATCCTTGATAAAGTAAAGTTATAATAACATAAAAATTAAGAAAGTCAATATAGATATTTATTAACTTAATAATTTCTTGGTGTTTACTGCTATTACCAGGAAGACTGCTGCCAGGGCGAACGTTGCATTGCAACAAGCAGTTCGGCGTTGCTATCATTAATCTCGATACAACCGCAGTGATTGCAAGTCTGCGGGGTCACGATGGATACCGCGAGGTAGGGATAGATGGCAGAACAAGTCAGGCGAGATTTCGTTAAGTACTCATTCTTCAAGGTCGACCCTGAGTGGCGCCGGCTTCCGGAGAAAGAACGCCAGGACAGCAAGGCCCAGTTCGCCGAGGTCCTGGGCGAGTTTTCCGACCGCGTGTCCCTGTCCAGCTACAGCTTGGTGGGCACCCGGGGCGACGTGGACTTCTTGCTCTGGAAGGTGAGCGAGTCCCTGGAGGCCATCAACGAACTGATGGCCAGGGTTAACCACACAGAACTGGCCCGGTACCTGACCGTGCCCCATTCCTACCTGGCCATGACCCGCCGGTCGCCCTACATCGACGACCACAAGCACGAAGGCCAGGAGGGTACGGGCGCTTCGACCATGCGCATCATCGGCCGGAAGTACCTGTTTATCTACCCCTTCGTAAAGACCCACGACTGGTACCAACTGCCCAAGGAAGAACGCCAGAGCCTGATGAACGAGCACTTCGTCATCGGGCATAAATACCCCGATGTTAAGATCAGCACGGCGTATTCATTCGGACTTGATGACCAAGAGTTCGTGTTGGGGTTCGAGACCGACGATCCGTCCCATTTCTTGGACCTGGTGATGGACCTAAGAGAGTCCAAGGCCCGCCCCTTCACCCTGATCGACACCCCCATCTTCTCCTGCATCAGCAAATCCGTGGAAGCCTGCTTGGACGACCTGGGTTAGACGGCGGCCAACGCAATTGGCTAAACCCAAGAAGGGGCGTCCCGATTCATCGGGACGCCCCTTCTATTTGCCGGTTGAGATTGATCGGGGTCCGAGTCCTTATTGGCTTTTGGCCGCGTTCTTGATGTAGTTCATGGCCGAGCCGGCCTTGAACCAACCGATCTGCCCTTCATTCAACGAGTGGCGCAGGTTGATGGTTTCCTCGGTGCCGTCGCTGTGTTTGAGGGTGCAGGAGACCGGTTTGCCCGAGGCCAGGTGGTTAAGGTCCGTCAGGCTGATGCGGTCTTCCTCCCTTACTTTATCGTAATCGGCGGCGTCCTCAAAGGTCAGTGGCAAGAGGCCCTGCTTCTTGAGATTTGATTCGTGGATACGGGCGAAGCTGCGGGCGATGATGGCGGACCCGCCCAAAAGCCGGGGTGACAGGGCCGCGTGTTCCCGGCTGCTTCCCTCCCCGTAGTTGCTGTCTCCCACGACCACCCATTTTATACCATGGGCTTTGTACTGCCGGGCGATCCCGGAGATTCCCTGCCCGCTTTCGCCGGTGATGATGTTCAAGCCGGTGCCCGCCTCGCCGGTAAAGGCGTTGGTGGCGCCCATGAACATGTTGTCGCTGAACTTGTCTAGGTGTCCGCGAAGGCTCAACCAGGGGCCCGCGGGAGAGATGTGGTCGGTGGTGCACTTGCCCGAAACCTTGATGAGGACGGCCGCATCCACCACGTCCTGCCCATCCCACGCCGCCCAAGGCTCCATGAGTTGGAGCCGTTCGCTGGTGGGGCTGACCACGATCTCTATGCTGCTGCCGTCTTCTGGGGGAGCGATATAGGTGGCCTTGCCCGGGTCGAAGCCCTTGGCCGGGACCTCTGGGGCCGGCCTGGGTGGCTCCAGCATCACCTGGTTTCCCTGGCCGTCGGTCAGGGTGTCCGTCAAGGGGTTGAAGGACAGTCTGCCGGCCAAGGCGAAGGCCGTGGTGATCTCCGGGCTGGTAATGAAGTTCATAGTCTGGGGCTGCCCGTCATTGCGCCGGGGGAAGTTGCGGTTGTAGGAAGTGAGGATCGTGTTGGCCTCGTTGGACGTTCTGCCGCGCCGCCACTGGCCGATGCATGGACCGCAGGCGTTGGCCAGGACAGTCGCGCCCACTCTCCGTAGGGAATCTAGCTGGCCATCCCGTTCGATGGTGGCCCGCACCGTCTCCGATCCTGGAGTTACCATCAGTTCGATCGCCACCTTGATCCCGTGGGCGCTGGCCTGCTCGGCTACGTCGGCGGCCCGGCTCATATCCTCGTAGGAGGAATTGGTGCAGCTACCGATAAGGGCGGTGGAAATCTGGTCCACGAATCCGTTGGACGAGTCTTTCACCTCAGCGGCCATGGCCGATATGGGCCGGGCCCGGTCCGGTGAATGGGGCCCGACTACGTGGGGTTCCAGCTTGGAAAGGTCGATCTCCACCACCCGTTCGTAGTAGTTGCCGGGGTCGTTGACCACTTCGGGGTCGGGCTGGAGCATTTCCTGGTTTTGGGCGGCCAATTGGGCCAGTTCGCCTCGGTGGGTAGCCCGAAGGTAGGCCGCCATGCGTTCGTCGAAGGGGAAGACCGAGGTGGTGGCGCCCAACTCGGCGCCCATGTTGGCGATGGTCGCTTTGCCGGTGCAACTGATGGAGCTTACGCCGGGGCCGAAGTACTCGATTATGGCGTTGGTGCCGCCGGACACGGTGAGCTCGCCGGCCAGGTAAAGGATGATGTCCTTGGGCGCGGTCCAGCCGCTCATCTCGCCGGTGAGCAACACCCCGATCCGGGTGGGGTAGAGGACCTCCCAGGGCAGTCCCGCCATCACTTCCACGGCATCGGCCCCGCCCACGCCAACGGAACAAGCGCCCAAGCCGCCGGCATTGGGAGTATGGGAGTCGGTGCCGATGATCAAGCAGCCGGGAAAGGCGTATTGCTCCAGATTAACTTGATGGATGATGCCGGCCCCTGGGCCCCAGAATCCCACGCCGTACTTGGCCCCTGCCGACCGCAGGAAGTCGTATACCTCGCCGTTCTCGGCCAGAGACTCCTTCAGGTCCTGAGTGCCCTCCACCCGCGCTTGAATCAGGTGGTCGCAGTGGATGGTGGTGGGAACGGCGGCGATGTCCCGGCCGGCCTGCATGAACTGCAGCATGACGGTCTGGCCCAGAACGTCTTGGAGGACCACCCGGTCGGGCCGGGCCCACAGGTAGCTCTGCCCCGGCACCAATTCTTGGCCAGCGGGGTCGTCCAAGTGGGAGAGAAGGAGCTTGTCGGCCAGCCCCATGGGACCGTTGACACGAGAACGGACAACAGCAAGGGTGCGCTCCATCTTCCTGTAAGTTTCTGTTACGAATTCTGGGGTTGAGTCGATGTTCATATGAGCGCTCCTATGAATGATGATTGTCCGTTATATCCTCCGCCCCGCCCCGGAAAATGCCTGCGGCTTACCCACCGGCCCCATCGTCCCGGCTACTCCTGGATTATCGCCGCCGGCTGACGATATAAAACCTCTAAAGGTTCACCCTTTAAAGGTTTTATCTTCACCGGTCCGGAAGACCGGCCTTGGGAGAATGCGAAGCGACCGGAGAGCGGTCTACTTGCGCTTCATTTCAGAGGGGTCAACGTTCTTGAAGTAGTCGTAATTAATCGCGATGTATTTGGTCATATCTTCGGGAACCGCGTCCTCGGCGAAGATCGCCGTCACCGGGCAGACGGGTTCACAAGCTGCGCAGTCGATGCACTCGTCCGGGCTGATGTAGAACATGTCGTCTTCGTCGCGGGTGTAGATGCAGTCCACGGGGCAAACAT
>JACZYV010000231.1:0-2652 GCA_022570905.1 Chloroflexota bacterium | reverse complement strand
CCGGGTGCCTGTCCCCTCGGGCTCCAGCGTGATCTCCAGCTCGGAATCAGGGTCCGAGTCGTCGAATTCCTGGGTCCGCCACGATTGGCGGATCAACTTGCCTGGGATCAACTCCAGGTTCTTGCCATTGATGTAGCCGTCGTGCGCCGTAAATTCGCCTCCCGCCACTTCGCTGGCGGAGGCAGGGGACCCGGTCATGGCGGCGTGGCCGGCCGAATCCAGCCACGTTTCGTAGACAACCTGGGGCGGGACCGGGAACGATTCTGAAATCTCAAATTCCACGCTCATTTACCCTCAAGTTGCCGCGGTCCAGGGTTATTGGGCTGCCAGATAAGCGAATTTGTCGTTGGCTGGACTCTTGATCCGGTGGTGCTCGATGAACACGGCGGCGTTCTCGGCCACCTGCTCGCCGTCCAAGTCAGCCACCAGGGCCAATGCCATGTCGATTCCCGCCGACACGCCGGCGGAGGTGATGATTCCCTTGCCGGTGCTCTTGTCCACCAGGTCCACCCAGCGGGGCGCCGGGTCCCAAGCAACGTTTTCTCCCTGGGTCAGCACCCAGTTCCAGGCCGTCTTGTTGCTGGTGGCGGCCTTGTTGTCCAGGATGCTGGTCTGGGCCAACAGGGCGGCCCCGGTGCAGACCGAGGCCACAACGTCGGCCTTTGCGCACGCGGCCGCCAGCGACTTGATAAACTCCGGGTCGGCAACCAGCGCACGGGTGCCGCCGCCGCCGGGCACCAACAGGATGTCGAAATCAAAGTCGTCGTTGATGCCGTGTTCCGCCACCACCACCGGTCCCGCTCCGTCGGCTCCAGTTGCCACCGGACCCTGCTCCTTGCCCACGGTGACCACCTTGTAGAGCGGCTTGGCCCTGTCGGGCTTGGTGGAGTCGTCTTCCATCGGCGTGCAGGCAACGTTAAACACCTGTATCGGCCCGAACAGGTCCAACGGGGCCATGCCTTCAAAGATCAGCGCGGCAACGGTTTTCATGGGCTTTACCTCGGGAATATCCGAATCAAGAATCTGCGAGTGGAAAAGCAAGCGTGGTGGGCCCGGTTGGTATCGAACCAACTACCAGTCGGTTATGAGCCGACTGCTCTACCAATGAGCTACGGGCCCCGATAAACGCTTAGTCTTAGAAAGCTTAGTCCCGAGCTTTTGGGGGTGTCAAGGAAACCCAGGCGTGGCTAGGCGAGGCCCAGATTTTGAAGGTAGTCGGGGTCCCAGCCGGCCAATAGACCGCGCTCCAACGCTTCGGTTTCGGGCACCCGTGGCGTCGCCTCGCCGGTGGTCGGCACCGTTGCCACCACCGCATCGTCCACCAGACCCTGGTAATCCGCCTCGCCCACGCCCAATAGGCCCCGAAGCACGTCCTCGTTGTGCTGGCCAAAGGTCGGTGAAGGCCCCTGGATCGCCAACGGGCTGTTGGAGAACTTCCACGGCCGGCCGATGAACAACCGGGAGCCCATCTTCCTTTCCTTGGGGTAGTCGACCCGCTCCAGGAAGCCGCGGCTCTTGAACTGGGGGTCGAAGTGGATGTCCTTGCTGTTCAGCACCGGGCCCGCCGGGACGCCCACTCCTTGGAGTGCGTGCATCAATTCGTACCGGTCCACACCCGAGGTCCAGCCTTGGATGATCTCGTCGATCTGGTCGTGGTTGCGCTGCCTGGAGAGCAGGTCGGCGTAGTCGGGGTCCGTGGCCAGTTCCGGCTTGCCCATCAGCCCGCACATGCCGGCCCAGCCTTCATCATCGCCTACGGAGAGTGTGATCCACTGGTCGTCGCCCAAGGCCCGGTAGCAGCCCTGGGGCGCCCGGTAGGGATGGCGGTTGCCGATGCGGCCTCCCTCCCGGCCGTTGACCTGGGCGTCCATGATGTACTCGGACATGAACATCACGCCCGCCTGGTACATGCCGATGTCGGCCCATTGGCCCTGGCCGGTCTTATTGCGGTAGCGCAGCGCCGAGCCGATGGCGAAGAGGGCCGTCCAGGTGGATAGGAAGTCCACGAATGAGGCCCCAGCCTTGGCCGGTCCCTGGTCTTTGTAGCCGGTGATCCAGCAGTGGCCGTGGGTCGCCTCCTGAGTGGTGGCCTGGGCGGGATAGCTGGAGTAGGGGCCGTCGCCGTGGCCGTAGCCGGTGTTGGATATCATGATGATGTCCGGCTTCAGCTTCTTCATGTTGGGATAGTCCAGGTCCCAGCCGCGCATCACCCTGGGAGTGAAGTTCTCCATCACCACGTCGCTGACCTTGATCAGGTCCCGGAACATGTCCCGGCCCCGCGAGTCGGTCATGTCCAGGGTTATAGACCGTTTGCCCCGGTGGATCAGGTTATAGGTGGATGGGCGGTTCCACCAGTCTTCGCCCAGGTCGTTCTCCGGAAAGGCCCCGGCGTAACCACCCGTCCGCGTGACATCGGGACGGCCCGGCCCTTCAACCTTGATCACCTCGGCGCCCATGTCGGCCAGCAGGCCGCCCGCGTAGGGCAGGGCGAACACGTAGGTGGAGTCGATTATTCGGATGCCTTCCAGGGGTAACCGGGCCATTTGTTTTCCTCTTTTGGATTGGATGTGCGCGGGTCCTTCGACAGGCTCAGGACGAACGGTTTGTAAACCTACCAGGCTTGCATGTTCAGTACATGCTAGGCTTCTTTCT
>JACZYV010000009.1:0-36616 GCA_022570905.1 Chloroflexota bacterium | reverse complement strand
CTGGCTGAAGCCGCGCTCCAGCTGGACCTCGGCACTGTGCTCGCCCAGCATGGGGGCGCGGGTGCGTATCCGGCCGGGGGTGGCCGACAGTTTCACGGGTATGCCGATGTTATGTATGGTGCCCAGGTCGGGGTCTTCCAGGTCCACCAACATCTTCCGGGCCAGCACCTGGGGGTCGTTGTAGACCTGTTCCATGTTGTAGATGGGCCCGGCCACGACGCCCGCTTCCTCCAGCATCTTGAGCCAATAGGCCGTCGTTTCGGCGGTAAAAGTTTCCTCCAACAAATCCGCTAGTTCCCCCTCGCGGGCCTTGCGGTCGCCGGGCAGCTTGAAGCGTGGGTCGTCGATCAGGGCGTCCTGGCCGATGGCCCGGCATAGCTGCTCCCAGGTGGGCTGGGTGGCCGCGCCGATGTTCAGGTAGCCATCCGCCGTGCGCAGGGCCTGGTAGGGGGCCGCGACCCGGTGGGCCGAACCCAGGGGGCCGGGTATCTCGCCGCCGGCGAAGTAGACCGACGATTCCCACACGGTATAGGCGATCCCCGCCTCCATCAGCGAGGTGTCCACCTGCTGGCCCTGTCCGGTCTTCAGAGCGTGGATGTAGGCGCAGAGTATGCCGTTGGCCGCCAGCAGCCCGGCCGAGATATCGGTGATGGGCACGCCTACCTTGGCCGGGGGCATGTCTGGGTGGCCGGTGATGCTCATCAGCCCGCTCACCCCCTGGGCCACCAGGTCGAACCCGCCCTTGGCGGCGTCGGGACCGGTGTTGCCGAAGCCGGAGATCGAGCAGTAGACCAGGCTGGGTTTGATGGCCGCCAGGGTCTCGTAACCCAAGCCCAGCCGGTCCATCACGCCGGGCCGGAAATTCTCAACCACTACATCGGCCCCTTCCACCAGACGCTTAAAGGTGACCTGCCCAGTCTCGCTCCGGAGGTCCAGAACCAAGCTTCGCTTGTTGCGGTTCAGGGCCAGGAACCCGGCCGACCAGTCCTTGATGAAGGGCGGGCCCATGCGGCGGTTGTCGTCGCCGCCGTTGGGCTTCTCGACCTTGATCACGTCGGCGCCCATGTCGGCCAACACCATGGTGCAGAATGGCCCGGCCATGATCTGGGTCAGGTCTAGCACCACCACACCCGACAGGGCTGATTCGGTCGTCATACAAACACCTTTGGCGCCTCTAACGCGGGTACACCTATCTCCGGGTATACCCGCGTATCGTATTTGTCAGGTGGTTATTGTATGGCAGTTGGCGGCTCGATGACCGTCATGATGTCCGGGTTTTCTTCCCCTTCCACCACGATGTGCACCGCCTGCCCCTTCTCCGTGGCGCGGATCAGCTTGTGGTTGACCATCAGATAGAGGCCGGGGACCTTGAACGTGTATTCGACGACCGTGACGCTGCCCGCCGGGACCGCGGTGGTCTCCACCCCATACTCACGGAGACCGTCCGGGTGGAATGACCCGGTGACGTAGACCTTGTCGAAATGGCCGCCGATTATGTGGATCCATGACTCGTCATTGGCCTGTCCGTAGTAGAACCGGACCTTCTCCCCCACCTTCACCTTCAGGGCATTGTCGCCGGTCACCGCGCCGACCCGGCCGTTGGTCACGACGTACGAGGGGTTCTCGGCGGTGACTCTTTCCTGGGAATATACGTGCCTGCTTGGGTCATCGGCGGTGGGCTCGGTATAGAAATCTCCTTCCATCAGGTAAAATTCTTTATCCACCTCTGAGAGTCCGCCTTTGGGCAAGACGATGATCGAGCCGTACATCCCCGATGTCACGTGCATCACGATGGGCGCGATGGCGCAGTGATAAACGAAAGCGCCCTCCTTCAGCGCCTGGAACCGGAAGGTGGTCTGCTGCCCCGGACCCACGATGGAGGCCGAGCCGCCGCCCAATGCTCCCGTGGCCGCATGGAAGTCCACATTGTGGGCGAATCTGTTTCCTGCCAGATTCTTGAGGGTCACCTCTACCCAGTCACCAAGGCAAACGACGATTGCCGGCGCCGGGACCGCGCCGTTGAAAGTGAGGAACGGGAAAGTGACGCCCGGAGCGATCTCAGCCTCAACTTCAACCGTCTCCAGGGTGAAGCGGACGTTTCGGGGCTCGCCGTTGCAGTCTGGAATCTCAGGCAAGGCGGGGGCGGGTACCAGTTTCAAGTCCACGTTCCGGGGCTTTACCTCGTCAAACGAACGCGGTTCATACGCCGGCGCCCCGCCGTCATCCCCTGCGGCCGAGACCGAAGCAGTATCGGAGTCCGACCCGCAGCCCATGGCGAATATCACAAATATCCCAACGATCAACATGATCAGCAGTTTCTTGTTTAACATCAGCAACCACTCCTTTTCCGCTCCGATTTATCCCTATAAACCCAATCTATCTGGACCTAACACCAGTAGTGATTCAGGGATAGACTTCCGTCGAATCCAAAGATTGTGAATTGCATCTCAATTATAAATTGCCGCCCTCGCCAGCGGTATTGCCATCTAGCCATTAAAGGGGGGCCGATTGGTCAAACCCGCAGATAAAGAAAAAGTCAGGGTTAAACAGGACGCAGACTACATCTTCCACGAATTGACCCGCAGCATCTGTCCCGAGTGCAAAACGGTGATCGACGCCCAGATCATCATCCGCGACAACAAGGTCTACATGCGGAAACGGTGCCCGGACCACGGCTGGTTCGAGGGCATCATCAGCTCCGATGCCCAGATGTACGTGGACTCGGTCAAGTTCAACAAGCCGGGCACCATCCCCTTGGAATTCAGCACCGAGGTCAAGGACGGCTGCCCGCTGGACTGCGGCCTGTGCCCCGAGCACAAGCAGCACATCTGCCTGGCCCTGATCGAGGTCAACTCGGCCTGCAACCTGAACTGTCCCATCTGCTTCGCCAACGCGGGAGTGGGGTTCAGCCTGACCATGGAGCAGGTGGAATTCATGCTGGACCGTTTCGTGGAGACGGAAGGCGACCCTGAAGTGATCCAATTCAGCGGCGGCGAACCGACCATTCACCCCGACCTGATGGAGATGATTCAGGCCGCCAGGGACCGGGGCATCCGCCAGGTCATGGTCAACACCAACGGGGTCCGCATCGCCCGGGACGACAAATTCCTGGATGAGTTGGCCGAGCAAAACCCGGTGATCTATTTCCAGTTCGACGGCCTGCGCCGGGAAACTTATGAGACCATCCGGGGCGAAGACCTGCTGGACATGAAGCTGAAGGCCCTGGACCGGTTGGCGGAAAAGGGCATCGACACCGTGTTGGTGGCCGCCATCGAACGGGGCGTGAACACCGATGAGGTGGGCGCCATCCTGAAATTCGGACTGGAGCACCCGGCGGTGCGCGGCGTGGTCTTCCAACCGGTGACCCACGTTGGCCGCCATATGGACTTCGATCCCATGGAACGGGTGACCATTCCAGACGTGATCCACGGCATCGTGGACCAGAGCGACGGCCGGTTCGTGTTGGAAGATTTCGTGCCCGTGCCCTGCTGTTTCCCCACCTGTCAGGTGAATTCCTATGTCTTCGTGGACGGCGAAAAAATAGTGCCGCTGCCCCGCCTGTTGGACATCGACAAATATCTGGACTACATCACCAACCGGGCCCTGCCCAAGCCAACCAACTCGGCCGACGTGCAGAAGGCCCTGGAAGGACTCTGGTCGGCCTCTGCCGTGGCGGGAACGGAGCAGACCGCCGGCCAGTTTCAGTGCGCCTGCGGTCCAGGCATGGAACTGGGCTACGAGTTGAGCCACTTGAAGGACCACATCTTCCAGATCGCCATCAAGGACTTCATGGACCCCTGGACGTTCAACGTGAAACAGGTGATGAAATGCTGTGTGGGCATACTGGTGCCCGACGGCCGGATCATCCCCTTCTGCGCCTACAACTCCGTGGGGTACCGGGAAGAGATACGGGAGCAAATGACCCAAGCACAGAGCTTGGAAATAGCCAGGAGCAAGATTAAGTTTGCAGAGCGAAGCCGAAGCTAAGGCCTGCTGCGCCGACCTTTACCGGTCGGACATGGCCAAGCTGATCATGGGCGATACCCTCCACCCTGGAGGGCTGGGCCTGACCAACAAGCTTGGGCGGCTCATGGGGCTGCAAGCCGGCGACTTGGTGGCCGACCTGGCCAGCGCCCGTGGACAAAGCGCCCAGGCGCTGGGCCGGGTGTTCCGTTGCAGCGTGCTGGGCGTGGAGTTCGGCGCCGAGGCCGTGCGTGACGCCCACAATACATCGCCGGTGTCGGGCCGCGCGCACTTCGTCCGGGGCGACGCCGAAAGCCTGCCGCTCAGGACCGGGGCCTTCGATGCCGCGGTCTGCGAGTGCTCCATGAGCCTGTTCATCAACAAGGCCCAGGCCGTGGCCGAGACCGCCCGGCTGCTCCGGCCCGGCGGCCGGTTCGGCCTCAGCGACGTCACCATCGAGCCGGGCGTCTTGCCTTCCGAGTTGAAGGGCGATCTGGGCCAGGTCTTGTGCATGACCAGCGCCCTCACCGCCGACGGCTATGTCGACCTCTTGGAAGCAGGCGGGTTCAACGTCACCCAGCGCCTGGACGCCTCGGGGGAGATCATCAAGATTCTGGACGAGGTGGAATCCAAACTGGCTGCCTTACTGGGCTTTCAGCGCATGGGCGGCGCTGCGGCGGATGGCCAACTGGAACGGACTCCGGGCCTGATAGCCAAGGTCAGGGAGATGGTGACGGCGGGAGAATTGGGCTACTGGCTTTTTGTCGGAGAAAAAAGGAGCTAGGGGAGAAACCCCAGCTACAAGGGGAATCCTCTGGCCGGGGGACCGAAGTTTAGGGAAGATCCAATCACACTGAAAAGGGCATGGGTTCCAGTTTTATCGTCCGGCCCGTTTTGGCCGACTCCACCATGCCTGCTGTCACCTGCACCAACTTCAGCCCGTGGATCCCCGAGGCGGCCGGATCGCGGTCTTCCGCGATGGCCCGCTGGAAGTCTTCTATGTTCCTGGTGACCAGGGCCACCAAGTCCGGTTCATAAGCAACCGTAGTGTTCAACGTTTCGCTGGATACCCGCAGTTCCCCTTGCAGGCGTGGCCACGAGGCGTCGGATAGTATAACCTTGCCGTGGCTGCCGTAAATGGCGACATCGTTCCGGAAATCGGGCAGGCGCAATCCGCAGCACATCATCCCGATGGCGCCGCCATCGAAGCGCAGGCACATGGTGGCCAGGTCCTCCAGAGGCCGCTCCGAAGTCTGTCCATCGGTGATGGCCGCGATTTCCACCGCCTGCTGCCCCAAGAGGAATTGCAGGTCGTCGATGGCATGGACCCCCAGGGTCAACATGGCGAAGGCCCCGCCAACCATCTCCGGGTGAGTCCACCAATCGCGCAGCCCAGCCCGGGGTTTGGGCCATACCTCGCCCCTGTCGCCCTGACCGATCTGGGCCTGGGCCAGAGCGATCGTGCCCAAGGTTCCATTTGCCACCAGCCGTTGGGTTTCGATGTGCCCTGGATGGTGCCGCAAGTGCAACCCCACGCCTAGCTTCACGCCTCGGTCCCCGCACACCTGCAACATTTCCAAACCTTCGGCCACGTTCAACGACAAGGGCTTCTCCACCAGCACGTGCTTGCCCGCGTTGGCGGCCATTATCGTGTAGGGGGCGTGCAGGTGGTTCGGCGAAGTGATGTAGACTGCGTCTACCCTGGAGTCGTTCAGCACGTCCTCGATCGAGGTGTAGGCGGTTTTGGCGCCGTGCTTCCGGGCGAAGGCTTCACCCCGGCCCTGGTCCCGGCTGCAGACGGCCACCAACTCCGCACCCTGGGCTTGGTTGATGGCTGGAGCGCCCCTGGTGTCGGCATAGTCGCCGGTGCTGATAATTGCCCACCCCATCGACATTTATGCCCCTCCGTGTTGTAGGTCTAAGTCTGGAGTCCCAGATCAATCTGAGTTCCCCAAACAATTTGTCTCTCCCGGCGCCCCGAACTATAAAATTGCGTCCAGAGGACGTCAACCGCCATCCGATTCGCTAAAACGGCCTACTTTCAGGAGAATCGGGCTGCCGGCTTTTTGCCGGAGAAAAACGGGGCCAGAAACAGTCCGGAGGATTTTCGTCATCCGTATCCATCCCGCCTAACTACCTATCCCCATCCCCTTTGCTGGTATATCATTGAACCGTAAGTTCATACGATTCTGTGTTTCCGCCGGACTATGACCGCATCACACCCAACAACGATTCTATCTAGCGGACAGAAGGCCGTGATCTCGCCATGATTGAAGGCCTGCAACAGGTCCAAACGATGGTGCTGGCGGTTGCCGCCGGGTATCTGTTGGGCGCTCTGCCGTTCGCTCACATCGCCTCCCGCATCCGTGGCATCGACGTTTTCGCCACGGGCAGCACCCTGGCCGGGACCGCCAATGTGTTCTTCAACGTGGGACACCGCACCGGCGCGCTGGTCCTGGTTGGAGACGTGGTCAAGGGCGCGGCCGCCGTCTTCGCGGCCTGGGCTCTGGGGGTGCCTCCGGCCCTGATCCTGGTGGCCGGAGGGGCTGCCGTGGTGGGTCACTGGAAGTCGGTCTTCACCCGGTTCAAGGGCGGCGACGGCATGGCCCCCTTGATGGGCGTGGCCGTGGCGCTGATGCCGGCATTGGCCGTGCTGGGATTCGCCGCCGGTCTGGCGACCATCGTGCTCATGCGCCGTTCGGCCTTGCGTTCCACTTGGGGAGTGTCGGTCTGTTTCTTGGTGATGCTGGCCATCAGCCAGTACTACCAGATCGAGCGGGACATCGTCTCTGGATTGGTCGTCCTGGCTTCCCTGGTGTTGCTGCGGAGCATGTTCACCCGGCGGCGGAGACTGTCTATCGCGTCTCACCCGGTCTACCGGGACACGGAAGACGATGACGACCTGGAAGACGGCGAGGTTGATGTAGACCCCGATTCCGACCTGGGACGCGCCGCCTCCGGCCCCCAGTAGGCCCGGCGCTTAGCCCTCGTTCTCTGGGCTTTCTTCCGGGCCCCTGTCCTGGCGCAGATTCCGCATCTCCAAGGCCCAGCCTAGATGCTCGTCTTGGGCGGCGTCTTCCGCCAATTGCGGGGCGATCTGCAGCACCCGGTCAAGGTGCCTCAGGCAGGCGGCAACGTCTCCGGTACGCGAGTAGAGGCGGGCCGCGTTGTAATGGGCGGAGGCCAACTCCGGGTCGGCTTCCAGAGAATGCTTGTATTCCTCCAATGCCCGGTCCAGGTCTCCCATAACCTCTAAGACAGCGCCCCGGTTACTGTGGGCCTCGGCGAATGACGGGCGCAGACCCAGGGCCGAATCAAAGTCCTCGATGGCGCTTTCGTAGTCACCCAAGGCATCGTGGGCCAGGCCCCGGTTGTTGAACGCCTCAGCGTCGTCTGGAGTGAGTTCGATCACCCTGGTGTAATCGGTCAATGCATCCTGCAGATTCCCCAGGTAATAGTTGGTCCTGGCCCGGTTGAACACAGCGGAAGAGTTCTCCGGGTTCAGTTCGGTGGCTTTCGTGTAAGCGCTGATGGCCTCATCGTGCAGTCCCAATTCGTCCAGTGAGGCCCCACGGTTCAAGTAGGTGTTGGAAATGTCGGGACGGATGGCGTTCACCTTGTCGAACTGGGCCACTGCTTCTTGATGCCGTCCGGCCTGGGCCAGCAGGATACCCCGGTTATACATGGCCTGCACGTATTCCGGGTCCAACTCGATGGCCCGGCCGTAGTCCGCCAGCGCCTCATCGGTCTGGCCGAGGTCGTCATTGCCGTTGCCCCGTTGATAGAAAGCCTGGGCCAAAAGGGGTTCCCGGACCAACACCCCGGTAAACTCCCGGACCGCGTCCTCCGGACTCCGCAGGCGCAGGTAGGTCAAGCCCAGGTTGAAGCGGGCGTCGGAATTAGAGGGTTCATCCTCCAAGATGGACAGAAATATCGTAGAAGCGTCGGCGTGGCGTCCCACGGCATAGCAGCCGTTCCCGTACACCAGCGCCTGCCCGGTCAAGATCGCGGCATCGCCGGCGCTTTCCACCACGGCCACGGCTTCTTCGATCATGGCCCGGACATCCGGGCTCAGCCGGGAGCCCCTGGGCCGGGGCGTGATCCGGCCGGAACCGGTGGCGTGTTCCTCCAACAAGGTTGCCAGAGCGGCCAGATTCTTCGAGAGGGGCGCGTCTTCGGCGTGGTCAGTCAAGGCGGGAAACATTCCTGGGTCGAGGCGGATCAGGGCGTGCCGGTGTGTGTCTACAGCATAACATCGCGAATATCATTCAGGACCGCCGGTGGCGCAGAACCGCCGCCACGGCGCGGCCTGTTCGTTGAAGAATCGGCGGGCCAGCCGTACAATTACCGTTGTAAACAGGTTATGTCCGGTGTTTCCGGGCTTATTTAATTATTCAGGAGTCGAACGTGGCCCAAGCAAGCACAATCATCTATACCCACCCCGATTGCGCCTTTTCCTCGGCCGTCAAGATGGACTACCGCAAGCGCAAGGTGGAGTACACCGAGATCGACCTATCCAAGCAGGCCGACCAGATCCCTTCATTGTTGGAACTGACCGGCGGGGAGAGGGTCACGCCGGTGATCGTGGAGAACGGAGTCGTAACCATCGGCTTCAAGGGCGGCACTTGAGACTTCTGAACGGGGCCAGTTGGCCCCGATCTATTTAGAGCCGCCAATAACCGAACATTTGTACTGACATTTTCTCCTTGTTGGGTGGTGGGAAGGGGTGTTAGGATGCGCCGCATATTGGACCGGCGGAAGCCGACCTAGCAACAGACGCCTGGCGCCTGACGATCGATGTAAGGATGGGTGAGGATGAAGAGCACAGATAAAACAGATAAACACAAGCTAGAGGCCCTGGAAACCGCGCTCAGTCAGATCGAGAAGGACCACGGCAAGGGCGCCGTGATGCGCCTCGGCGAGATAAGCGCTTCCCTGACCACCGAGTGCATTCCCACGGGGTCCCTGGCTCTGGACATCGCGTTGGGCATCGGCGGAATACCCCGGGGGCGGGTCACCGAGATCTTTGGCGCGGAGTCCGCCGGAAAATCGACCCTGGCCATCCACATCATGGCCGAAACACAGAAGCTGGGCGGGATCGCGGCCTACATCGACGTCGAGCATGCCCTTGACCCCACCTACGCCGGCAGCTGCGGCCTCATCTTGGACGACCTTCTCATCGCCCAGCCGGACAGCGCCGAGCAGGCATTGGACATCACCGAGCAACTGGTCCGCAGCGGAGCAGTGGACGCGGTGGTGATCGACAGCGTGGCCGCTTTGGTCCCCCAGGCAGAGATCGAAGGGGACATGGGCGACGCCCATGTCGGTTTGCAGGCCCGGCTCATGTCCCAGGCCCTGCGCAAATTAACCAGCAGCATCCACCGGTCCAGGACCGCCGTAATCTTCATCAACCAGCTTCGGGAGAAGATCGGGGTCACCTACGGCAGCCCCGAGGTCACTCCCGGCGGACGGGCCCTCAAGTTCTATAGCTCGGTGCGCATTGACCTGCGCCGGGTGGAGTCCATCAAACAGGGCGCCGAGGTCATCGGCAACCGCGTCCGGGCCCGCGTCGTCAAGAACAAAGTCGCCGCGCCCTTCCGGGTGGCCGAATTCGACATCATGTTCAACCTGGGAATCAGCAAGGTGGGCGACATATTAGAGATCGGCGTGGAACAGGGCATCATCAAGAAGTCCGGCGCCTTCTATTCCTACGGCGACACCAAGTTGGGCCAGGGCCGGGAAAACTCCAAGGACTTCCTGACCCAGCACCCGGAGATCGCCGCCTCCGTGGAGAGCCGTCTCCGCAGCCCGGCCATGGAGACCGAACCGGAAGGCCAGGTATCCCCAGGCGAGGCGGTGGCCAACGGAAGCTCGCCCGATGCCAAAGATTCGGTCGCGGACATCCTCTCCAGCGCCACAACCCAGGAGACGGACGACAAAGAGTAACTCCGCCGCCTAAAAAGCCACGACTAAAACGGCCGCGTTGGGGAACATGGTCCCACCACTCCAACCGGCCGTTTTTATTGGCCCCATGAAAGGCGATCAGGCACCCCAGATCATCCGGAGCAACCACCGATGATTGAATCACAAAACCCGGCCAAAGACCCCGACCCTTCCCACATCAAGGCCAAGAACGCCGCCCTGCGCCTGCTCTCATACCGGTCCCGGTCGGAAAAAGAGGTCGAACGCCGTCTGCGGGGCCGCTTCACCGAGGATGCCATCATCCAGACCCTGTCGGACCTGAGCCGCCAGGGGCTGCTGGACGACGCAGCTTTCGCCAAAGAATGGCGGGAGCGTCGGGAGAGGTTCCGGCCCAGGGGACCGGCCGTGATCAGACAGGAACTGCGAAAACTGGGGGTGGACCGCGAGGTCATTCGAGAGGCCCTCTCCGATTTCGATGTCTCCGCCAACGCCTACAAAGCCGGCTCGAGATACGCATCCAAGCTATCTGTGGCCGACGCCAACGTCTTCAGGCGCAGATTAGGCGGGTTCTTGCACCGGAGGGGGTTTGAAGGGGACGTATTGGGCCAGACGGTGGAACGGCTCTGGCGGGAGTCACTTGACCCGTTGCACGGCGGTGTAGATGCCGACGAACAGTATGATTAGGCCGAAAAAGCCCACCTGTGGGCTGGACGGCAGGCTGATGATGTACGCGCCAATCACCGCGCCCGCGGCGATATACGCCAGGCCTTTGCTCCGCTTGGCGTTGACCGATCTACTGATCAACTCGCCGGCGGCGTAGCCAACGCCCAGAGCGGGTATCGACGACAATATGCCGAACCCGCCGAATATGGCGTTGAAAATCACCCAAAGCACTCCGCCGCCGATGGCCACGGCAACGCCAACCCCGGCGGCCTTGGCGTAATAGGTCGGCTGAACGTCAAAGGTGGGCATCTTGGCGGCCTTGCCGCACTCAGGACAGCGGATGCCGACCGAGGCCTGCACCACACACTGGGTACAGATGTTCCGCCCGCATTGACTGCAGGACAGCCTCGTCTCGACACTGGGATGCCAATCGCAATGGGCGGCCTGCTGTGGTTCTTGGCCGGTCCCGGTTTGTTGTTCCATGCTCTCTAAATTCCCGCTGATGTCCCGACAGCGTTTCTCAGTGATCTCTTCTCCCCGGTCTTTTGGGTTCAGGGAGAGCCTTCAGGGATCCGCCGCACCCATCCGGTGCGGTCCGACACGTCCCGGTCCCGGACCAGCCGGTTGAACAGCACTCTTTTGCGGGAAACCCCTCCTGGGAATGGCGTCCAATTGGCCGATAAACGCTTGAGCACCACGATACCAAGAAGCCCGAAGCAATACCAGACCAAGTTCATATTGTCCTGAATCAGATAGGCCCAAAGGGGCAACAAGATCAGCGAAATCAGCACCCAGAGCCCCGAACTCTTGGTGACCTTCCAGCCGCCGATAGCTATGACGGCGCAGGCGATCGCCAAAAAAGGCGCCAGGACCAGCAGGGTCCCTCCCGCCACGGCGATGCCACGCCCACCCTGGAGCTTCAGAAAGGCCGACCAGTTGTTACCGGCTATGGCCAATAACGGAGGACCGATGAGGTAAGCCGACGACCGGTCGATGTCCAGAACATACAGAGCGGTCAAGACCGGAAGGAATCCTTTAACCAAAATCTCGACCGCCGCCACGGGATAGACCCACCGCTTCCCAACGTGCTCGTAGAGATTGGCGCTACCCACATTGCCGCTGCCATAGCTGCGGATGTCCACTCCCCGGACCAGCCGGCCAACGAGGTAGGCCGTGGGAATGGAACCAAGCAGATACGAACCAATGTAAAGTACGGCGATGTCCATTATTCGGAGCCTAATCTATCGGCCGGGGATTGGAATTTTCCAACTTGACCTTCGCCGCTGCATCTTCTAGCAGCTTGACGGTCTCCTCCGGCGGTCCTAGGGTGCCGGGCAGGGTCTCTCCTGAGTTGCCCAGACCGTGGTAGTCGCTGCCGCCGCAGGGGATAAGGTCGTACTCCCGGGCCAACCGGGCCAGATGACGCACGGTGTCGTCATCGTATTGGGCGTAATAAACCTCCATGCCCAGCAGGCCTGCCTGCTTCAGACTGGAGATTCCGGCTTCCAAATCGTTCATGAAGGTTGGGTGGGCCAAAACAGGCACCCCGCCGACTTTCTTGATCATCTCTACGCCCTCGGCCGGGGTCATCTTGGGCCGTTCGGCGTACGCCAGGCCGTTACGGCCCAGGTACTCGTCAAAAGCGTCCTTGGGCTCCTTGCAGTACCCTGCTTCCACCATGGCCAATGCGATGTGGGGACGTCCCACGGTGCCGTCACCGGCGAAGTGCATGACCCGCTCCCATTCCACGTGGACTCCCAGCGTGTCCAATTTCTCCACCATCATCTGGGCCCGATCAACCCGTCCGCGCCGGAATTCCAACAGTTGGGCCTGGAATTCAGGGTCCTGATATTCCAAGAAATAGCCCAGAACATGGACCTCGTCCCCTGGAATGTCGGCGCTCATCTCGATACCCGGAATGATCCGCAGACTGGGGAATTCTTTGGCGGCCTCGTAGGCTTCGGCCAGCCCTTCGGTGGTGTCATGGTCGGTGATGGACACGGTCTCAAGCCCCTGTTTGACCACCAGTTGAATCAACTCCGTTGGGGTGAGACGGCCGTCCGAAGCCAGGGTATGCAGGTGTAGGTCTATCGTCGCCGCCAATCTAGTTCACTGTCCTATCCACTCGTTCGATCAGGGACGTTTTGCCGGTTGTCTCGTCCACGTCCACCAATACCGCGTTCAACATGCAGGGCCCAGACGCCACTGCCAACCGGTTGGGCAGGGAGGTCAAGAATCGTTCCAGCACCGCATCCTTGTCCGAGCCTATCACAGAGTCCGAGGGTCCGGTCATGCCGACATCGGTCAGGTAAGCCGTGCCCTTGGGCAGGATCCGGGCATCCACGGTGCCCACATGGGTATGGGTGCCGAACACGCCGCTAACCCGGCCGTCCAGGTACCAACCCATGGCCTGTTTCTCCGAGGTTGCCTCGGCGTGAAAGTCCACGATTATCACTTTGCTTTTGCCCTCTTCTTTCAACCGCTCAAGGAGAGTATCGGCGGTGCGGAATGGGCAATCCAACGGCGCCATGAACACCCGGCCCATCAGGTTGACCACCGTCACTCCGCCCTCATGTATGTAGCCTCTACCCGGCGCGTCAGGGTAGTTGGCCGGCCGGATCAAGGGCAGTCCCTCATCCATCAGGGGGATGATCTCCTTCTTATCCCAGATGTGGTTGCCGGAGGTGAGCACGTCCACACCGCTATCGAGGAGTTCCGACGCCGTGTCCGCTGTGATGCCGTAGCCACCGGCCGTGTTCTCACCGTTGCAGATCACAAAGTCGATGGATTTTTCGCGTTTCAGGTCGGGCAGCACGGTCCGGACCGTTTCGCGGCCAGGCTTCCCGATCACGTCTCCTATCATCAGTATACGCAAGAGCCGTTGCTCCTTGATCTAATTACACGGGGATCTAAATACAGCCGAATATAAATATACCGGAATCTGAAAAAACCGGGATTGAAAAGAGGACCCAGTAGCCGGCCGCTCCCGCTGCTGGGTCCCCTTTATGCTTGCCGATCTGTTGCTCTATTGAGCCGTTATTTGGCGTATTCGACGTTCCGGGTCTCCCGGATCACGGTCACCTTGATCTGACCGGGGAAGACCAGGTCTTCCTCCACCTTCTTGACGATGTTCCGGGCCAGCGTGGCGGCTTCGAGGTCACTCAAGTCTTCTGGTTTGACCATGACCCGGACCTCGCGGCCCGCCTGGATGGCGAAGACCCGTTCGACGCCGCTGAAGCTGGTGGCGACCTCTTCAAGCTCCTTGAGCCGCTTCACATACAGTTCCAGGGACTCTCTGCGGGCGCCGGGCCTTGATGCGCTGATGGCGTCGGCGGTGGCCACCAAGAACGACTCGACGGTTTCGTGGTCGTCGCTGTGGTGTTCCAATATCCCCCGGTAAGAACTATGGTTGATGCCGTGCTTCCGGGCGATCTCCGCGCCGATCTCAGCGTGGGGGCCGGAAACCTCGTGGGTAACCGCCTTGCCGATGTCATGCAGCAGCCCGCCCATCTTGGCGACCTGTACATTGGCCCCGGCTTCCGCGGCCAGCATACCGGAGAGCAACGAAACTTCAATAGAGTGTTGCAATACGTTTTCCCCGTAGCTGTAGCGGAATTTGAGTTGACCCAATAAACGAATCAACTCCGAGTCCAGGCCGCTGACCCCAGCATCAAAGGTGGCCTGTTCGCCGGCCTTCAAGATTACCTGGTCGATCTCTTCCTGGGCCCGGTTGACCATATCTTCGATGCGCGCTGGTTGGATACGCCCGTCCGAGACCAGTTTCTCCAGGGCCAAACGGGCTACTTCACGCCTGACCGGGTCGAAACAGGAAACAGTCACTGACTCGGGAGTGTCGTCAATGATGACGTCCACCCCGGTGAGGGCTTCCAGTGTGCGAATGTTGCGTCCTTCGCGGCCGATGAGACGACCTTTCATCTCATCGTTGGGCAGGGAAACTGTTGAAGTGGTAACTTCAGAAACTACGTCGGTTGCGAGACGGTTGATGGCGACGGTGATGATCTTTCGGGCGTTTACGGTGGACTTTTCTTTGTACTCTTTCTCTAGCTCGTAGTACCGCTTGGACAAGTCATGCACGGCTTCTTCTTCACCGCGCCGCACCACCTGTTCTCGGGCCTCATCTATGCTGAGGCCGGCCACCTGTTCCAGGGCTCTGGATTGTTCCGCCTTTAATTCCTCGGCTTCTTTCCGGGCCCGTTCAACTTCCGTCTCCTGTGAGGCTAGCTCACGTTCCCTCTCTTCTTGGGATTCTACCTTCCGCTCCAATTGCTCTTCCCGCTGCAGGTGCCTGCTTTCCATGCGGTGGAACTCTTGGCGCTGATCTTTCAGATCTGACTCGGTTGCGTTACGTAGTTTTAAAACCTCTTCCTGGGCCGCCAAGAGGAGTATTCTCTTTTCCTCTTCAGCCTGGGTGACAATACCCTTGGCGCTCTCTCCGGCGGTCTGTGCCTGCGAGGCATCGTTCCGCGATTTAAGAGCGAACCAGGTAGCTACACCAATCCCTGCGGCCGCCAGGACGGCTAGGATGGCGATGATAATCTCCACGGGAATCACCTATACCTTTCCGCCTAGTGTGCCTAAATAGGAGCTTTTCCTCCTAGCTAACATCCTAACCAGATGCCTAATAGGTGTCAAGGCGAAAGCCGGCTCCCTGATCGGTGCAAAACTAACCATTCCGACGGGTTTTTTACGTAACCAGCAACCGGAATACACCCATCGGCCTGGGGGAAAATCGGCGGGAACCGCCGCCGGGTTCCGGCATCCCTGCTCTTGAGCGGCCACGTAGCCTGCTCTATAATGGCTTGGAGTACCCTAGTATCTGAATGCAGCTTGGAGAGCGGAACACAACGGTGTTCATGAATGGCTAATAGGGATTATTACGACATCCTCGGCGTGGGTAAACGCGTCGGAGAAGAGGAAATCCGCAAGGCTTTCCGCAAGAAGGCCATGGAGTTCCACCCCGACCGCAACAAAAGTCGCGACGCGGAAGAGATATTCAAGGAAATCAACGAGGCGTACCAAGTCCTCTCTGATTCGAACAAGAGGGCGCAATACGACCAGTTCGGGAAAGCCGGCGTGGGCGCCAACGGCGGCGCTGGCCAGCCGTTCGATGGATTCGATGTTTTCGGCGGCTTTGGCGATATCTTTGACTCGTTCTTCGGAAATGGGTCGGGCCGCCGCCGGCAGGCGCAACGGGGCAGCGACCTGCAACACCGGGTTGTTCTAAGCTTCGAAGAGTCGATCTTCGGCGCCGAACGTGAGGTGAATCTCACCCGGATTGAGGACTGCGGCGCCTGTTCCGGGGCCGGCAACGAGCCCGGAACCCCTTTGAACACCTGCAACACCTGTAAGGGCAACGGCCAGGTGCGGCGCGCCCAGCGCAGTGTGTTTGGCCAGTTCACCCAGGTCACCACCTGCAGCACCTGCCAGGGCCGGGGAACCATCATTAAGACCGCCTGCTCCAATTGCCGGGGCGGGGGCAAGGAGCGCAAGACCCGCAAGATCGCGGTTACCATACCCGCCGGAGTGGAGAGTGGCATGCAGGTGCGGCTCAGCGGCGAGGGCGATGCGGGCAGCGACGGCGGCGGCACCGGAAACCTCTACGTTTATATCGACGTTCAAGAACACCAATTTTTCCATCGGGACGGCTCCGACCTACGCTATGTGCTGCCGGTGAACATCGCCGAAGCCGCCCTGGGCGCTCAAAAATCCATCCCCACCCTGGATGGAAAAGATGAAGACTTACTGCTCCCCCATGGGACCCAACCCGGCACCGAGTTCCGGATCAAGGGCAAGGGCGTGCCGCATCTCCACGGCAACCGGCGGGGCGACTTGCTGGTGACGGTGGACG
Organism: Chloroflexota bacterium; assembly: GCA_022570905.1. Taxonomy (GTDB): domain Bacteria; phylum Chloroflexota; class Dehalococcoidia; order Lucifugimonadales; family UBA3495; genus UBA9611. Next base: position 20,199 of record JACZYV010000009.1, on the reverse strand, counting down.
TAAGGGTCCCCGGGTCACTCGATGACCGGCAGCAAGAGTTGCTGCAGGAATTGGCCCAGTCATTCGCCGATTCCAACCGAGGTTCCCGCAAGGGCGGCTCCTCAGACGAGGACGAGAAGGGCCTCTTCGATAAGATCAAAGAAGCGCTGGGTTGATACCGGCCTGTATAAAGTCCGGCTCGCTTAAGACCAGCAACCACAGATCGTGAAGAAAGACCCGGGGACGGCCTGTCCCACGGGTCTTTTTACATGAAACTCTAAACTCTAGCGCAGGAGGACCGGTGGCCTGGCAAGAATTAAGCATCACCGTTCCCCATGAATACGTGGAGCCAATATCCTATCTGTTCGGCCGCTACGGAAAGGGGCTGAGCACCGAGTTGGCCGGCGAAGGCCGGGTCCTGTTGCGGACCTACCTGACATCCGGGTCGAGACAGCGGCTGGCCCGCATCGAAGTTGGCGTTAAGTTGGTGGGCGCCATAGAACCCATCGGCGATCTGGAGATCCGAGACCTGCCCGAAGATGAGGACTGGCAGAATTCCTGGAAGTCCCATTTCAGGATCCTGCGGATCGGCAAGCGATTGGTGATAAAGCCGACCTGGCTGGAATTGGATTCAAGCACGGGCCCGGAAGACATCGTGATCGAGCTTGACCCCGGGATGGCCTTCGGCACCGGGTACCACCCCACCACCGACACCTGCTTGCAGGCCATGGAGCAGCACATCACCCCCGGCATGACGGTGCTGGACCTTGGCACCGGCTCGGGTATATTGACCATCGCGGCCATGAAGCTGGGCGCCGGACGGGCAACCGCCCTGGACATAGACTCCCAGGCCGTAACCGCCGCCCGCCGCAATTTCCGGCGGTGCGGCATCAGCAAACAGGTCAGGTTGGGCCTGGGCTCGGTGCCCCATCCAACCGCCGGCCCGGGGGTGTTTGACCTGGCGGTGGCCAATATCTCGGCCAGAGGGGTCGCCGATCGTTGTCCCTTCATCCTAACTGCCTTGAAGCCGGGCGCGCTGTTCATCGCCTCCGGGCTGCTCATCACCCAGAAAGAAGAGGTGGCCGCCACGGTCGAGCCGTTGGGCTTCACCTTGGTCAGCGAATGGCCTCAGGAAGAATGGGTTACCCTGCTATACCGGGCGCCCGATGCCCGTACAGACGCAACAGAATAATCGATCTGTGGCCGCATCGCTCTCAGGCTCGGTCTCTTGTTGCATTTTCCCAGGCCAAGAGGTACCATCCAGACGGTCTCCAAACGGGGTTTTTGAACTCAAATGACATCCGTTTCAGCTGGCTATACAGATCGATCCGTGGCCAGCTTTACTTAGGAAAACCAGCCGCACCCTCATATTTGAGCAGCCCACCTTCCGATACCAAATTCACCTGGAGCAGCATCATTGGAGCAGGTCGACCTGGACCGGTACGAGATGACGGGACGGCTGGGCGTGGGCGCCGACTATGAAGTGAGGGCGGCCGTTGACCGGGAGACCGGCAAGCAGGTGGCCATAAAGCGGCCTGTGCCACAGGCGGTCAGCCGGGATCAGCATCAGGCTATCGAGGCCCGCACCGAGAAGATACTGCAGGCTTATCAAGAAATCGGATTTTCCACCAAACTGATCACACCCATACTGGGTTACACCGAACGGGCGATCCACGATGGGTTCTTCGGCGACGAATTGGGCAAGGAATACCGGGTCCTGGTGGAAGAACGGGCCTGCGGCATCCCTCTGTTGGGCGATATGATGTCCAAGTTCAAAGGTGTGCCCATCGGGGCCGGCCAGAACCTTTTCACATTGTTTCCCCTGGTCCAGCCCAGCGCCGTACCGGCGCATGCGGTCCACAACCAGTTATTGGACCTGGAAGAGGTCTACCTAGGCGCCGGCTACGTTATCCTAGACCTGCGGCCTCAGAACATCTTCTACCAGCCGGGCAACGGGCAGATGGTCGTGATCGACACCGGGGCGCTCGCCCGTTTGGATGACGACGCCCCCCGAGGCCGGCCGCCCCTGGACATCAACGACGTTTGTTTGGAGATAATGAAGTTCTACACCACGCCCCTGGAACCGCCGGCCGATGCGTCGGGATACCGCGAACCAAGGGGCATCCGGCCCATAATAAACATCGAAGAAGAACTGGACGAGATGGCCCGAGACTTGGCCGGGTGCGCTCCGGCGGTCGTTGAATCGGGCACCGTGGTCCTGGCAAAGATCAGGGAGCGGAGCTACACGGACTATACTCAGTTCCGGGCCGACCTGACGGCCTACCTGGACCGGATCGCGGAACGGAACGGCGCGCTGGCCAACGCCACCGAAGCCAGCCAGGTCTGGCTGGAGGCCGCCAGTTGGTTAAAAGAAGACTATTGGCGGGGATTCCTGTTCGACGCGGACTCGGAAATGGCCGGTTATGTCGCCTGACAGCATGGATTTTCACGGATTTCCATGGACCATGCATGCGGGTCGATCACGTGTATAGACGTCAAAAGTAGACTATTCAGATAACCTGAGGTTTGGCCGCGATGTTGGCGAGCACAGTCATAACGATGCAGGACAATTCAGCCCACGGCGAGGACAGCTTCCTTAGCAAAGACTTGGGCAACGGGGAGTTCTTGGACGTGGTGATGGACGGCGTCACCGGCCACGGTGGCGAACAGGCCAGCACTGAATTGAAAGAGGCGCTGGATGCCGGTGACCTGAAAAACGCAGAGGACATAGTCCAGCTCCTGGGGGAGATGAACGAGGACTTTTACAGCGTGGGAGGAGGCCGCTTCCTCCTGACCACGGTCTCCGCGGTGCTGGGCCGGGGCGGCAAGATCCAGGTCGTCTCCGCCGGAGACAGCCCGGTGTTCTTGATAACCAAAGACGGCCACCAGAAGCTTTCGGGCCACGCGGGCGGCTTCCTCCACGTGGGAGTGGCCAGGGCCATCGGCGCTTCTGAAAAACTGGGCCCGCCGGCCCAGGTTGAGATTACTCCCTCGGCGGGGGACCGGCTCTTGCTGGCGACCGACGGCATCACCGACAACATGACCATCGAAGAGCTGGCCGAGGTGGTCCGCAACGCCTCGACCCCGGAACAGGCGGCCGCGACGATAGAGGACACCATCAAGGAGCGTCTTCAAGAGGGCCGCGTTCCGGAGACGATTGGAGTTCGATTCCGTTATGATGACCGCACGGGCATAATCCGATTCTTCTAGTCAACCTTAGACCGGGGTAGGTGGGGATGCCTGTTGCTGCCCGAATCGTTTAGATAGGCGTCGTAATCCGTAACCACGCCTCTTGTGGCAACTGAGGCGAATTGCTAAAATGCAGCAGCTTGGTTTACTGGTTGATTCAACGGTTAAACCAACGCTGGTTAAGGGCAAAAGGAGCCATATCCGTGGGGAAAATCAAGGTTGCAATCATTGGCGTGGGCAACTGCGCCTCATCGCTGGTCCAAGGGATACATAAATACGTGGAGATTCCGGACGGCGCCGAAGTATCCGGAGTGATGCACAATTCCATCGGCGGTTACCGGATCGAAGACATCGAGGTGGTGGCGGCCTTTGATATCGACGAGAATAAGGTGGGCAAGGACCTATCGGAAGCGATATTCGCCCCGCCCAACAACACCCTCAAGTTCGCTGAAGTTCCCAAGACCGGTGTGATTGTCGAGCGGGGAATGACCCACGACAGCGTGGGTAAATACCTGGTCGATATCGTCAAGAAATCTCCCCACTCCACCGCCGACATCACCGGCATCCTGGTGGAGCGGGAAGTTGACATCGTCATCAATTACCTTCCGGTGGGCAGCGAACAGGCCACCAAGTGGTATGTTGAGCAGATACTGAACGCACGCTGCGGGATGGTCAACTGCATCCCGGTGTTCCTGGCCCGCGAAGAGTATTGGCGCAACCGCTTCGAAGAGCGCGGCGTGCCCATCGTCGGCGACGACATCAAGTCCCAATTGGGCGCCACCATCACCCACCGCGTCCTCACCCGCCTATTCGAAGACCGGGGCGTAACCATAGACAACACCTACCAGTTGAACTTTGGCGGCAACACCGATTTCCTGAACATGCTGGAGCGGGAGCGGTTGACCTCCAAGAAGATATCCAAGACCACCTCCGTCACCTCTCAGATGGACGAAGAAATAGAACCCGATGACATACACATCGGCCCCAGCGATCACGTGCCCTGGTTGAAGGACCGCAAATGGTGCTACATCCGCATGGAGGGACGCCTGTTCGGCGGCGCTCCAATCAACTTGGAGCTAAAGCTTGAAGTCTGGGACAGCCCCAACTCCGCCGGAGTGGTGGTCGATGCCATCCGGTGCGCGAAATTGGCAATGGACCGCGGACAGGGAGGAGCAGTTGAAGGGGCTAGCGCCTACTTTATGAAGTCTCCCCCCATCCAATACACCGACGACCAAGCCAGAGATCTGGTCGAGGCATTCATCGCCGAGGAATCATCAGGAAGCTGAGTCCTTGGAAGGCGATGGGGCGGGAGTGACACCGTGAAGATCGCCATGGTTTCTCCGTACGACTTCACCTGGCCCGGCGGGGTAACGGCCCACGTCGCCCAGTTGTCACGGGAGCTTGGCCGCTCCGGACATGACGTACAGGTGTTGGCGCCGCACTCCCCTTCCCGCGATTTTCAGGATGCCGACCTGTTGGTTCCTCTGGGCCGTTCGGTCCCGCTTCCCAGCGGCGGCTCCATCGCCAGGGTCTCCCTTTCTTGGTGGCTCTACCCCAAGGTCCGGGCGTTGTTGAAACGAGAGCAGTTCGACATCATCCATCTGCATGAGCCGATGGCGCCCATACTCCCATTATGTGTTCTGGAGTTCTCCAACTCGGTGAACGTAGGAACGTTCCATGCGTCCTACGCCCGCCAGCACCTCTACCGCGTCACCCATCCGATAATCAAACGCTGGCATAAACGGCTCCATGGCAATATCGCCGTATCTCCAGCCGCCCGCCGTTATGTAAACAACACCTTCCCTGGAGACTACGAGATCATACCCAACGGTATCGACTTTAAGCATTTCTCATCCAATGTCGCGCCGCTGCCTCAATACCAAGACGGCAAGCTGAACATATTATTCGTGGGCCGCTTGGAGAAGCGCAAGGGGCTGCGGTACCTGTTGGAAGCCTACAGCAAGCTGAAATGGGAGCAGCCAAACATCCGGCTGATCGTGGTCGGCCCCGGGTCCCCCGATAAAGAGTCCTACAGTGTAATGAGTTCCCGCAACCTGCAGGACGTGGAATTCGTGGGGCGGGTCTCCTACGATGAGCTGCCACGCTACTACGCCAGCGCCGATATCTTCTGCTCTCCGGCCACCGGCGCCGAGAGCTTCGGCATCGTTTTGCTGGAGGCCATGTCGGCGGGCAAACCGGTCGTCGCTTCCGACATTGAGGGGTACCGGGGAATCGTGACCGACGGCGAGCAGGGGCTGCTGGTGCCAAAGAAAGATAGCGACGCCCTGGCCAACGCACTGGGAATATTGGTCCGCGACCCCGAACTGCGCAGCAAATTGGGCGGCCAGGGCAACCGGTCGGCCGAGGAATACCGGTGGGAAGTGGTGGCCGGCCGCGTTGAGGATTACTACAACACTTGTTTACAGGCCGTTAACGGCTCTTCTAATGGCTCTACCGGGACGCGAACAGGTTAGGGGCGCGGTCCTCCGCTACGTAGAGTTGCCGGGGGCCAAGTTCTTCCGGGCGCTCAAGTTCAGCCCCAACGGCATCACCATCCTCGGTTTCTTGATCACCGTGGTTTCCGCCTACTTGGTCGGCGCCGGTTGGCTGCTGGCCGGCGGGATAGTGTTTCTGTTCGCCGGAGGACTGGACCTGATGGACGGGGCGCTGGCCAGACTCACCGGCAAGGTCAGCCCCTTTGGAGCCCTGTTGGACTCCGTCTTTGACCGGCTCAGCGAGGCCGCGTTATTCGTCGGCCTGGCGGTATTCGCGCTGCGGGACGACATCAGCGAGGACCGGCAGATCTTCTTCATCACGGTGCTGCTTCTGGCGCTCATCTTCTCCCAGGCTGTCAGCTATCTCCGCGCCCGAGGCGAGGGCCTGGGCGTGTTCACCAAGTCGGGGTTGATGACCCGCCCGGAGCGGGTCGTGTTGCTGGGGGTGGGGCTGATCGTTGGCCAGATCGAGTGGTTCCTGCTGGCCATCGCCGTAGTCTCGTGTTTCACCCTGTTTCAGCGTATGTTCACCATCCGCGACCTGCTGGACAAGGCTGGATAACCCACTGCTTCCCGTGTAAACTGGTCTCCACCTAGGGGCCTGCCCCCTATTAAGAGCAGATGATGACAGGAGACCGGTGAATGACCCAGCAGGCGCTGATCCCAGACCAACAAAAGGCCCAGCTTAAGCGGACCTTTAGAAAGGACCTCAAGGCTGAGGTAGAACTGCGCTTGTTCACCCAACGCCCCTCCCCCATCGCCGTGCCGGGCAGGGAATGCAGATACTGTGTCCAGACTCAGCAGATGTTGGAGGAATTGGCGGCGCTGTCGCCAAAGGTCCACCTTGAAACAATCGATGTATACGCCCAGCCCGGCCTGGCCCGCGACGAAGGGATAACCAAAGTGCCGGCCATCGCCTTTGGCCTCAAAGGGGGACCAAACGGCGGCCCGAAGCTTAGGTTCTTTGGAATGCCCATGGGCTATCAGCTAGCCGTCATCGTGGAAAACATCAAGACCATCTCCCGGGGCGTCAGTCCTCTGAGCATGGACACGCGGAAGAAACTGCGCGGGATCAACCAACCGGTACACATCCAGGTGTTCGTCAATCCGGCCAGCGCCGAGTGCCCACCCATGGCCCGGTTGGCCCACGCCCTGGCGTTGGAGAACGAAAATATCACCGGGGACGTGGTGGAGATCGAGGAATTCCCCGCCCTGGCCCAACAGTACGGTGTCCGGTCGGTCCCCCTGACGGTGGTGAACGAGTTGACCCAGTTCGCCGGGGTTGTGACCGAAACCGAATTCGTCGAAAAGATCATCCAGTGCGGAGTGCGCCGGCAACCCGATTCCGCACCGGTCCAGGCCTAAAGCCGCAAACAAACTGCACCAGGAGAAATAAGCGTGCCCAAAGAATTAAAGGGCGACATGAACGGTCAAGGACTGCATGTAGGAGTGATCGTTGCCCGTTTCAATGAAGTCATAACCAGGAAGCTGCTGGACTCAGCCGTCGAGACGCTGATCCGTCACGGGGTCCGGGACGAAGACATCACGGTCAGTTGGGTCCCCGGGGCATTCGAGTTACCCGTGGTGGCCAAGGCCCTGGCCAAGTCCGGCCGGTACCAGGCAGTCATCTGTCTCGGGGCGGTCATACGCGGCGAGACCTCCCACTACGACCTGGTGGCCAGTCAGGCCGCCGGTGGCATAAGTTCCGTGGCCCTGGAAACCGGCGTGCCGACCATCTTCGGCGTGCTGACCACCGAGAACATGGAGCAGGCCTTGAACCGGGCCGGAGGCAAGTCGGGCAACATGGGGGCCAACACGGCCGTCGCCGCCATCGAGACGGCACGCCTCATCGAGGCCGCCAACACCGCCTAGTCCCCCAGTTTTCCGTCCTCACTTCTCAGATACCAAGGAGATTCCCGTGAAGTTCGGTGTGACTATTCCCAATAACTGGGGTGTTGAGGACCCGCAACAGGTTTTAGAATTCGGCCCCTTGGCCGAAGATCTGGGCTACGACTCGGTCTGGGTCATGGACCACCTGTTCAACACCGGATACATCCGCGAGCGGTTGGCGGACAAGCCCTACTACCATCCCATGGCCACCCTCTCTTACCTGGCGGCCACGACGTCAAAAGTGACCCTGGGCACCTCGGTGCTGGTGCTTCCGTATCACAACCCGGTTGAACTGGCCAAATACGCCGCCACTCTGGACCAGATGTCCGGCGGCAGGGTTATCCTGGGCGTGGGGGTGGGAGCGATGACCGAGGAATTCGATGCCCTGGGCATATCCATGCGCCAGAGGGGCTCACTTACCGATGAGTGCATCGACATCATGAAGGAGCTCTGGTCCAACCATCTGCCCCGCTACCAGAGCAAGCGCTGGGATTTCTCGGACCTCTACTTCTCGCCCAAACCGGTGCAGTCCACCATTCCGGTGTGGGTCGGGGGTTCCAGCCCCGGAGCGGTCAAACGGACTGCCCTGCGGGGCGATGGCTGGCATCCCACCGGTGTCTCGCCGGAGGGATATGCCCTGACCAAGCGGGAGATCACCGAAACGGCGGCAGCCGCGGGGAGGGACCCCAGTAAGATGGCCTGGTCGACCAGGGTTGAAGTTGAGGTGCATGGCCGGCCATCCAGCGACCGCGCCGCCAGCCGGACGACTCTGCCCGGCCACGACCCCGCCATGATGGTGGCCTCCATAAAAGCCTACCAAGACGCAGGGGTTGACCACATGGTGCTGGCCCTGAACTCTGGTGACGTCTCCGCCCTGAAGCGGCTCATGGAGACGATCGCGTCAGAGGTCTTGCCGGAGTTTCGGTAGGGGGCGAGTGCCCTAATATTTCAGGTCTTCTTAAATCTGCCACGAACGAATACGCCGCGCCATCTCCTCGTTTGAGATGGTGCGCTTGGCATCTGCATCGGCCAGCCCGCGTTCAATGGCTTGGCGTTCAGACCTCAGTCTCTTAAATACTACTTCGGCCGGAATCCCAATACCGGGATTTTCCTGAAGCTCTTGGGCTCTTCTTTTAGCTTCAACGATCCAGAGCCTCTCTATTTCCTCCGGGTCTTCGGCCATGGCCGTCCTCCGCTTACGCATCGAAATCATGTTATCCATGTTATACGTTGGCGCAGGCCACGGGACACACCGCCCAACGCCAGTGCGGCTCTAGGCACGGTCCGCTTCCGCCGCTCCCCCCGCCTTGGTCGGCGCCCTGGTGGCCAGCAGCATGGCGATGGTGGCGAAGCCCAGGATGGACAGGATCAGAAACGCGTCTTTATAGCTGCCGGTTACGTCGTAGATGATGCCGGAGAATACCGCTCCGATGGCCTGGCCCAGGGAAACGAAGGGCTCAGTCACGCCCCGGATGGCGCTCAGCGAACGGCGGCCGAAGTAGTTGGCGTAGGCCACCACGGGCACCACCAGGATCCCGCCCACGGCGGTTCCGAATATGGAAGCCACGGCCAGGGCCTCGACCGTAGTGTTGGCCAGGGGGAACAAGACCAGCGCCACCGCCATCATCAACGCGACAGCGGCGTAGGTGTACCGGACGGGGACCCGGTCCACCAGCCAACCCCAAAACAGACTGCCAACACCAGTGAAAACCGCGTTTAGACTCAAGGAAGCCGCTGAAACGCCCAAGCCCAGTCCCTGGTCCAGGAAATAGGCCCCCTGATGGATGTTCGTGCCGGACTGAAGCAGGAACAAGAAGCCGGTGGACAGCGCCAACAGCCAAAAAGCGGGAGTGCGGACGGCCTCCCTCAGGGTCCAGCTTGACTCATCGGCGGCGGCTTCCGTTTCCCTGCCGGCGGCCAGTTGGTCCGGCGGGTCTCCGTCGGGCAGTAGACCCATCGATTCCGGGCTCTGCCGCACCAGCAGCGACACCGGCCCCAGTGCCAACACCCAGACCAAGACTCCCAACACGATCCAGGCATCCTCCCAACCGCGGTATTTGATCACCAGCCCGGCTATAAGGGGAAAGGTAACCATGCCCAGAGAATGGGAAAGGAACAAGATTCCCGTGGCCCGGCCCCGCCGTCTGATGAACCATCTAGACACAACCACCGAAGAACCGATGTTCATTGGGCTGGAAAATAGGACTCGCCCGGTGGCATAGGCCAAATAGAATGCAATGGGCGTCGTGGCCCAGGCCAACGACATGGTTGAAAGTCCTAGAATGAGTACGCTGCCGGTCAGTATCACCCGGGCGCCGTACCGGTCCAGGGCCCAGCCCACCACCGGCGAGGCCACCGTGGCCACCAGGCCGCCCAGACTGGCGGCCCCGGCGATGAGGGTCCGGCTCCACCCCAGGTCTTCGGACATGGGAAAGATGAAAACGGCCAGTGTTAAACTGGCGGCGGCGTTTCGGACGACCATGGAACTGCCGGCCGCGAAAAGAATGGTCCAACCGTAGAAAAACGGCAGCCTATTTACGAGTCGGTACATCGGAAATTTTTGGACCCACGTATATTAAAAAGCCAAAGAAAAAACGCCGGGACGCGACAGCGGGTCCGCCACGGCGGTCACTCACCGGCGACCAGTGTATAGCTTGAAAACACCTCGCGGCAATCTTCCCTTCAGAATCCGTTTCAGAATCCGTCTCAGGCCGGTCCTGGTGGCATTGGCTGTTTTTGGCGTGCTCGCCCTGTTGGCGTGCCAGGGTGTGGCTGGCGAATCCGGCGAACCCGGCTTGGCAGGGAATCCAGGCCCGCAGGGCGTTCAAGGTGAGCGGGGGCCCGAGGGAAGCGCAGGCGGCACCGGCCCGCGGGGATTCCCCGGGTTCGTGGGTCCCAGGGGCCCGGAGGGGTTGCCCGGGGAGCCGCTACCGGATTTTGCCGATTTTATCGGCGACATGCGGGCCGCCGTCACGTATATCAATCTAATCTTTTCCCAGGGATCGGGAGTGCGCATCTCGCCCACTGAGATAATCACCGCGGAGCACGTGATCACCGGGGCCAGCCGGGTGGATGTCTCTGTGCAAGGCGGGGTGTTTCAACGGGCCACGGTTACCGGGTACGACACCGGCCGCGATCTCGCGCTGCTAACCTTGGACGACCCCGCTCCGGGTTTGACCATCGAGCTGCCTTTCGCGAACCAGGTGTTCGCCAACCTATCGCAACGGTTCGTAGCGGATATCGGATACGAGGTCGCTTTGATCGGGTTCGTTCCAGGTATCTCAACCAATATTCCTCTGGTCACCTTTGGCCGCATCGGGGCTTTGTGGAACATCCGTCCCGGCGATTTCGCCATCGGTCAGGTGGACGCCGCCGCGACAAACGGCATGAGCGGAGGCGGGGTGTTCAACAAATTCGGCGAGTTCCTGGGGATACTGATCACATCGTCCGCCTTCGACGGCAACGTCAGATACGTCAGATTCGAAGAGATCAAAGAAGTGCTTGACGAGCTGCGAGCCGGAAGCAAGAAATAGCTAGACCCAGTCTGGTGCTAAGTCCCGAAAACAACGGGGCTAAAGCTCCTCTTCGTCCACGAAGTCGTTTATCTCCTTCCAGTCCGTTCGCAGGTCGTCGATGCCCGTATCGTCAGAGCCACCCCGCCCGTAATGGGAGCGCTGGAACCGCTGCACGATCCGGTAGACCGGGTCGGTTGGCAGGAGACCCCAGAGGCCCCGTTGATGCTCGTTGGGGGTTTCCCAGTCACGGCGAGGACGGCCCAACCGGGTGGCCAGCCCCAAGAAACCATGGTAAAACTCCCTAGGCGTGGCGGGGTCCTTGCCGCCGTCCAACTTCTTTTCTCGCACCGGAAACATCCTGTTCCACCAGGCGGCGATCATCCCGCCTACATCGTCGTTGGCCCGTCTCCAGGTGAAAAGCGACTCCCTGGTCTCTTCAACATCACCCTCCTGGCTCTTGAACCGCCGGGACCGGAATAACCGGTAGACCAACCACCCCGCCACCGACGACGCCACGGCCAACGCCAACCATTTTAGTATGGTGACCAGGGCCGTTGAAGGTTCTTTCTCTTCGCTCTGCAGTCTGAGCCCCTCGTGGAAATCGTCCAACCGCTGCTGAGCATCCATCAACCCCGTAAAGTCGCCTGATCCAAACATCCCCGATACCCAGTTGCCGAGGGCCACGATCAGGCCGGCGAACAACCCCATCAGCAGCAAGACCGGCCGAAGGATCCAGAACCCGGCCGCGCCGCCGAATTTCACGATTCCCCGCGTCACATCATCCAAACCGCCCAGCCCGATGGCGCTGATGACCAGTCCGAAGAAAACCACCGCGGCAACGCTGACCACGATAGGCATGATCCATTCGCGGGACATGGTGTGGGTCTCTCCGCTCTCCGAGGAGAACCGGGCCAGGGAAAGCCCCAGCAGGCCAACCGCGAAGAATCCTACCACCAAGAAGCCGTTGACCACCCGCTCCTCCACCAAACTGTCCACTAAGGCGGTGGCGAACAGCACGCCCAGGCCCCACAGGAAAGCGGCGCGCACCGCATCCAGCGATATAACCTCTTGGGCCACGCTGGAACCCCGCCACCAGACGACGATCAAGAACACCAAGGTCCCGATGATGGCTACCGTGGAAACGATGTCGCCAGAGATGATCGTGTTCATCGGAACATAGCCAAGACCGGTATTCATGTTGGTCATGACCAACAACGCTGGGAGTCCGGTGGCAAGGCCCATCAGGCCTCTGATGCGCGGATTGACGTTGACCGAGAGGATGTAGGACATCAGGAGGTATGAAGAAACCAGCGCCAGCAACACCAGCCAGAACGGCAGGACGATCCCCGGTTGGTTGAGGACGGCCCCCAACGCCGCGAAGACCAGGTAGAGCGAACAGCTCTCCAGGAACATCGCGACCGCGGTTACTGAGTTAATCCGCCATGACCGGCTCATGTACCTCCAGAGGGTCCAAGATGCTGGACATGGGAATCACCTTAATTTCACCCAATTCCCGGTCCGGAAGTCCGTCCCCGGTGTACAAGACCAGAACCGGGCAACCATGGCTCCGGATGCCGGCTATATCTTCGAGCAGGGAGTCACTGAGGGACGGTGTGACCAGTATTACCGTTGTACCCGCCGGAAGGGAGTCCCTCCCTGCGTTCACCACCTCCGCCAGGGGGGCGACTACATAAGGCGCCGCCATGGCCAGGGCCTCAAGGACCATGGAAAGTTGCTTGGATGAAGCTCCCATGGGAACATTGATCCATTTTCCGGTGTAGCTGGCCACCGCATTACTGACCACGCCGTAGGTGTAACCCCGTTGGTCCGCCAGGCACGCCGCCGACGCCGCCACGGTGACGGTCCGCTCAAAGAGACGCCGGTTGCTGCCCTGCCACGAGTGTTCCCTGGTCGAGCCGTTCATCACGATCAACATGTTCAGCGACACCACCGGCTCAAAGACCTTGGTCTGCAGCCTTCGGGCGCGGGCGGTCGCCTTCCAATCGATGTGCTTCATCGGGTCTCTGGCCTGGTAGTCCCGCTGTCCCACCACCCGGCTGGTGTCGAAGTAGACCGGCCTTGAACCGCGGATCTCTCCCGAGGGATGTTCCGGAGGGAACAACAGTCCTTCCAGGTCTACAACCTTGGGAAATACCAAGATATGGTCGAAATGGTTGTAGCGCGTCTCGGCGGAGCTGAACCCAAATATGTCACCGGTCCGCAAACGCACCGGGCCGATACGGTGATAACCGCGCTCCGAGCAAATCAGGGAATATTTCCAAGTGGCTTTCTGGTAGGGGAGCAGGGACGTGGTGATGGTGTGCTGCCGGTTCTCCTCAAACCCGGTGCCACGCATGGTCGCCCCAGTTAGTTCCAACCCTGCCGGGAAGGTATCTTGGATATCGACCCAGATAAGCGGCAGCACTTTGTCATTGTCCAGGGAGATGGAGTAATCCACGGTGTCGCCGATGAAGGCCCGTTGCCGGCTGATGGTGCGTGAATGACTAACAGAATGGAAGGCGAAACGTTCCCAGATGCGGGCCGCTATCGCCAGCACGAACACCAGCGAGCCCACCACCAACAGCAACCCTTCACTGGCCAGAAGGCCGATGAATATCATGACGCCGCTGACGAAAACCCAGAAATCGTTAAGCATGGCGGTCCCCCGGCCGGTTTCTCAGTCCGATTTTTAGTCCGATTTTCAGGCCGGGGTTAAACCGGGACCTCCACCTCGGAGAGAACGTCGGATATCACGTCTTCGGCGGACCGCTCGCGCAGCCGGGCTTGAGACTTTACGATCATGCGGTGGGGCAGGGTGTAGGGAGCCAATACCTTAACGTCGTCAGGACCCACATAGTCCCGGCCCTGGATGGCGGCCACAGCCTGGGAGCAGCGGTAGAGTCCCATAGTCGCCCGCGGGCTGGCGCCTAGTTCCACGTCGGGGTGCTGGCGGGTCGCCTGCACCAACTGCACAATGTAGTTGCTCAATACTGGGTCCACGTACACCTGCCGCACCAGGCGCTGCAACTCCAAGATTTCTGGACCGTCGGCCACCGGCTGGAGGTCGGCCAGGGGATTTGAGCCGTTGAACCGGGCCAACATCTCCCCCTCTTGGACCTCGTTGGGGTAACCCATGCGAATACGGATCAAGAACCGGTCTAATTGGGCTTCGGGGAGGGGAAAGGTGCCTTCCAGTTCTATGGGGTTCTGGGTAGCGATGAGCAGGAACGGCGCGGGCAGGGGGATCGTCAGATTGTCAACCGTTAATTGCCCTTCAGCCATGGCTTCCAGCATCGCCGATTGGGTCCTGGGAGTCGCCCGGTTTATCTCGTCGGCCAACACCACCTGGGCCAGGATGGGCCCCGGCCGGAACTCGAACTCGCCGGTCTTCTGGTTGTAGAAATGGACCCCGGTGATGTCAGAGGGCATCAGGTCCGGGGTGCATTGGATGCGCTTGAAAGAACATTGGAGCGACTCCGCCAGGCAGCGCGCCAAGGTGGTCTTGCCGATGCCAGGCACGTCTTCCACCAGGATATGCCCGCCGCTCAGCACTGCGGCCAGCGTCAGGTCGATGACATCGCCTTTGCCCACCAACACCCGCTCGATGTTGGCTTTGATCTTGGCCGCCGCCTGGGCGACGACGCCCGAGATATTTGCGGGCGTTTCCGCCTTTGGCGCTTCGCTCTGGGTCATTATGCTCACAACGCCTATACGGATATCTGCCGCCGCCGGTTCAACGGCATCTAGGCGATTAGATAGTATAACCCCTGGTTCACCAACTCCCAACGTGTTCTTCGGCTTCCCTCAGGTCTTTGAAAGAGTCCACACTGCGCCAGAAGCTGCGTGACCTCATGGCCGCCAGCCGTCCGGCCTTGGCCAGCCTGGGAAAGGTCTCGGTCTCGTGGTCCCCAAGGTCGGGCAGCTCCGCGGCGATGGAACGTTCAAAGAGGTAGATGCCGGCATTGATCCAGTGCTCCATCTCCACTTTCTCCCGGAACCCGGTCACGGTGCCCGACTCGTCCATGTCAACCAGTCCGTAGGGGCTGACCATGGGCACCACCATGATGGTGGCCAGGTGCGATGGGTTTGCCGATCTTCGTTCCCGATGATAAGCCGACAGGTTATCCAATGTTTCGGCGGTGATGATGTCTCCGTTCAGCACGGCCACCGTTTCTTCGTTTCCTGGGACCTTGGGGAACCCCGCCTTGATGGCCCCGCCCCGGCCCAGGGGTGAATCTTCCACGCTGTAATGGGCGTTGACGCCGAAAGCCTTGCCGTCGCCGAAATGGTCTTTGATGGCCTCCCAGCGGTAACCGGCCAGAAACACCACGTCGGTCACGCCGCCGGACTTCAGCCAGGCCACCTGGTGTTCCAGGATGGGCTTGCCGCGGACCTGAACCATGGGTTTGGGCAGGGTATCGGTCAGCGGTCGGAGTCTTTCACCCTTCCCGCCGGCCAGGATCAAGGCATACACGCTGTGATAAACCTCACGCGCGGCAGACCCGGTAATCCCAGACCGCCGTATTGCCGGTAATATACTCGCGCCACGGCTGCAGGGTCAATGTGACGCGTGGGTGGGTTGTGGGGGAAGGAGGGACGTGGGCGTGGGGTTCGGAGTATTCCCTGAGGCCAAGTACTTGATTATCGAGATGCTGGGTCCATGCAAGTTAGGCCTTCGTTTTCAGCGGCCTCCAGGAGCCTGTGGTCGGCACAAGAAAAAACCGGTGGTTCAGGAGCTATGGAGCGTAAGGCAAGACATCCGGCAAGCTGAATCGCATCATAGGCACGCAAGGGGTAATTGGCCAAGAGCCCGCAGGCCAAATCGATCACCACTTCGTCCGCAGCTTGCGTTATGAATCTCGATACTGCATCAGCGTCGAAACTTCCAAGAACCTGTGCCGCTACCGCTTCGTCAATGTCGCCATCGCGTGTCCGTCGCCGAACGGCCGAATGGAATTCGACTTGAGCGATGGACAAAATTGCCAACTGGTTTCCGGCAGAGGGCAAAGCGATTTGGAGGAGCCGCTCCGTACCCTCTTCTTGAACGTAGAGTTTTACCAGGGCGCTGGTTTCAAGAAAATACAGCGCCAATTTTAAAGTCTGTCGCGGAGCACGGTTTCCGAAAGATATGCCCCGCGAATCTGAACCGGCTTAAAATCAGCCCCATCCGTCCTAAACGCGCCTGAGGCTGCGATTGCGTTTTCCCAAGCATCTTGTTCACTAACCAGTAAGAGCTGAACGGGCCGGCCTAAGCCCTGAGCCAGGGACACCAGTGTGTCATACCTTGGCGATTGTTCTCCGTTCTCGATCCGCACCAACGTAACTCGCCCGACCCCAGCCGCTTGGGCCAGGGCTTGCTGGGTGAGGCCGATGGACTCCCTCAACCGCCGGATTGTGGCGCCGACGACCTTTCTGCCCACCAGTGCGGCCGCCTCAATTCTTGGCTGGTAGGAGGAGTTGCAATAATGGCGAACGAAGTCCCACGATAGGTCGACCGTTGCTCCGGACTTGGTGTGCAGGACGACCTCATAAGGGTTCGGTAGCTCTATTTTTGCCAGCCTCTCGCTTACATCGACACCTGGAATCTCCGCAAAGGGAACCAATCCCCTGCGGCCGTCAGCGAAGATAACCTCGATTCCATCCACTTGTAGTTCCGCGGAGGTCATCATACGATCTGCGTTTTTGACAAGCTCTGCGCTCATATTCCCGCTCTGCTTGTGGAGAATCTAGTCCGAAGTCCTCTCTGGGGACGGTCGGAATCATTTGCTCCACTGCATAGAAATTCCGGGACAGACCGATCCCATATCTTTAAATGTATCATAAACGATACATAGCGTCGAGGTCTCACAGGTTGCAAGCGACGTTGTGGCAAACGAAGCAAATGGAAACATTGGCAGCCCCGCCTGGGTTCGAACCAGAGATTTCAGCTTCAAAGGCTGGCGTGTTACCGCTACACTACGGGGCTTCAAAAAGAGGGAACGGACACCAGAATGTTCTCATGGCGTCACAGTTTATTCTGATGTCACGGCGTCTGGCCGTCAAGGCCGAAAGGCTCTGCCCACGCCGGATGCTATAATCCCCCGAAGATGAAAACGCTTCGGGTTTCGTTCCTGCATCTGGCCCCTGTCACCAGCGAGATCGACCACAACCGCGAACTGGTGGAGCGGGGCGTCGAGGTCGCCGCCCAACAGGGCGCGGATTGGGTGATAACACCCGAACTGTGCATCCCCGGTTACCTGTTCATGAAGACCATCGGCACCGACTGGATCCTCCCCCAGCCCGACCCCTGGATGAACAAGTTCTGCGGACTCGTCAAGGAGCATGGTCTGACGGTTTTCCTTTCCCACCCGGAGCGGGACCCGGCCACCGGTAAGATGTACAACACAGTTTTCGTAATCGGCCGGAACGGGGAGATCATCGGCAAGCACCGCAAGATTAAAGCCCTAGGCGGGGCGGAATCATGGTCGACCGGCGGGTGGAAGATCGAACCTATCGAATGCGACGGCATCAAGACCGGCATATTGATCTGCGCCGACGGCTACAAGAACGAGATCGCCCAGGTGTTCAAGGACAAGGGCGCCCAGTTGCTGGTCTCCCCAGTGTCCTGGGGCCCCGGCCACTGCGGACCCGACGGAGAGTGGGAAGCCCGGTCGGCCGACACCGGCTTGCCGGTGATGGTCTGCAACCGCTCTGGCAGCGAGGACGGAGAGCTTGATTACCGCCTGGCCGAAAGCGTGGTCACCCAGGACGGAAAGCGGGTCCTGGAGGCCACATCCGACCGGTCGGTGGTGCTGTCATTCGATTGGGACCTGGACAACATGTCCGTCCTTTCAGAAGACTTCGAGCGGGTTTACCTCTAATAGTTATTTCAAAATCCCCGTTACCCGAGGCAGGACCCTTCGACAAGCTCAGGGCGAACGGCAAAGACACCCGGTTCCGTTCGTGGTGAGCTCCGTCGAACCATGACTGCGCCGAAGCCCTTCGACGGGGCTCAGGACGAACGGTCGGAATCGCGCACCAATCTATGGGAAGCGTAAGTAAGTTTCCTATCCCCCGTAGACCGTCTCCCCGCCGACTATCGTCCGCTCCACTGCGATGTCCTTGATCCCCAGCGGGTCCACCTTGTTGGGATCGCTGCCCAAGACCACCAGGTCCGCCAGCTTTCCGGTCTCGATGGACCCCTTGCTGTCTTCCTCGAATGACGCATAGGCGCCGTTCAGGGTATACAGCCGCAGGGCCTCCTCAACGGACACCCGCTGGTTAACGCCCCATTCTTTGCCCGTGCTGTCGGTGCGGGTCACGCAACTTTGGATCCCCAAGAGGGGCTCGAAGGGGCCGGGCGGGTAGTCGGTGGCCCCGGTTGAGACCACCCCGGAGTCGATGAATGACCGTTGGGCGAACATCCACTCCAGCCTCTTCTCGCCGTAGTAGCGCATCTTCTCGCCGTGGTGATAGACGTAGGTGCAGAAGGGCGTGGCGATACAGCCCAACGCCTTCATCCTCGCGAGCAGGTCCGGGTTGACCAACGTGCAGTGTTCGATGCGGTGCCGGGTGTCGGACCGCGGGTGGGCCTTCTGGGCCTTCTCGTAGGCGGTCAACACCATGTCGATGGTCAGGTCGCCGTTGGCGTGGATGCACACCTGGAAGCCGGCCCGGTGCATGTCCATCACCTGTTGCTCGATCTCATCTTGCTCCATGGCCAGGATGCCGTGGTCGCAGGTGGAACCCTCGTAGGGCTGGGACAGGTAGGCGGTGCGGGTGGCGATGGCGCCGTCGGCCACCATCTTGATTCCGCCGATGCGGAGCATGTCGTCGCCCAGGCCAGACCTTATCCCGGCGTCGCGGAGGGCTGGGAACTGGGGATACCACATCAGGGCATAGACCCGCAGGCTCAACTCCCCGGCGGCCTTCCCGTCCTGATAGGTCTGGAATTCTTCGGCGGTCACCCTGGCGTCGTGGACGCTGGTCAGTCCGGCCCGGTTCAGCATGTCGCAGATCGTCCTGAGCCCCTCCCGGCGCACCTCTTCGGTGTCCACCGGAATCAGGCTGAAGCGAACGTGGTCGATGGCCCGCTCGTAGATCATGCCATTCAACTTGCCGGTGTCCGGGTCCCGGCCCAGCCTTCCGCCGGGAGGGTCCTCCGTCTCGTCGTTGAACCCGGCAGCCTCCAGGCCCGCGGTGTTCATATAGAAAACGTGCCCCGCCCGGTGCGCCACCATCATCGGATGATCGGTGGTCACCGCGTCCAGGTCCTCCCGGTAAAGGTGCCGTCCTTCGTTCGAAGCGGTCCGGTCGGTCTTGGTGTCGTCGAATTTGAACCCCTGCACCCACCCACCGGCCGGCGTTTTATCGGCCCGTTCTTTAAGGCCAGCTTGCACCTGCTTGAGAGTCGGCACGTCGCAGTCGGCCGACATCACATGTTTGATGCCGCTGCTCAGCACGTGGATATGGGCGTCGATGAACCCCGGCAGCACCGTCTTTCCGCCCATGTCCAACACCTTGGTGCCGGGGCCGATCAGGCCTTCCATGTCCTCGTTGCTGCCAACCCCGGCGAACCTGCCGTGGGTCATGGCCAGCGCCTGGGCCCTGGGACGGCTGGTGTCCATGGTCATGATGTTGGCGTTCTTGATGACCGTATCGGCCTTGCCGTTGGAGCTGGTCATGATGGGTTCTCCCAAATTATTTATCGAAATTCAGGTTGCACCGGCCATTGTAGGCTCTTGTGCGCCCAACCGCACGACTTGATTGTTTTTTATCTGTTTCCGCTAAAAAATCCCTTCTCCCTCGAGGAGGAAGGTTAGGTCGCCCCGATTCATCGGGGAGGACGCTCGATGGAATCGGCGCACGGCTAAGCCGGAGATGAGGGCGTTTCCCCGGAAGCCAAAAACCGCTGCAGGATCAGCATCGCCGCCGTCTCGTCCACCGACGCCCGGTCTCTGGATGGCTGCACCCCTGATTCCCGCAGCAATCCCTCGGCCTCAACGCTGGTGTAACGCTCGTCCATCTCGTAGATCGTCAGGGGTTGTTCACCGATCGCCCGGCGGAGGGCGCGAATGAAACCGCGAGCCAATCTCGCGGCTTCTCCGGCTTTGCCGTCCAGATTGTAGGGGATGCCGACGACGATGCCCTGG
>JACZYV010000112.1:0-10409 GCA_022570905.1 Chloroflexota bacterium | reverse complement strand
GCCGCCTCCGTCCGGTTGGCGCAGCCGGTCTTGCCCAAGATGCTCTTCACGTGGTTGGTGACGGTATTGAAGCTGATCACCAATTCGTCGGCGATGTCTTGGTTGCTCCTGCCGTTGGCGATCAGGCGGAGCACCTCCACCTCGCGGGGCGTGAGGCCGTCGGGCCGAGGTTCACTCTTGGTACCGGCGACGGTTTCCGCGCTGACTGCCGGCCCCGTGCCGAGAAACTCACGCACGGCGGCCTGGCATACCTTCCAGGCCGGTTCGCTTGCGATCAGCAGGTGGTTTTGGCTATCAAGGTCCACCAACTTGGCCCCAGAGATCAACGAAGCGAGCTGGCGGCCCTGCTCGTAGGGGACCCGCCGGTCACCAACGGCGTGGAGGACCAGTGTCGGAGCTGTGATCTCGGGCAGCCGGTCTAGGACATCGATATTGGCCGTGGTTACTTGTACTTTAGCTGCATTCTCGGGTGAAGTGGAAACCCGTTGTAGTTCGTTGAACCAATTTGCCTGTTCGGTGGTTGCTTCGGGCATGAACCCGGAGGTGAACATCTGCCGGTAAGAGGGGTCGTCACGCCCCCACCATAGCCTCGTCAACGTGATTCGGGCCGTTTCTTCTTCTTCGATCTCCGCAGGTCCGCCCCTCTTGAGGCGGCCCCTGGCGTAGGCGCCGTACAACAACAATTTCTCCACTTTTTCCGGGTGGCGGGCCGTGTACTCGATGGCTACCGATCCTCCCTGGGACATGCCCAATAGGACGAAACTCTCAAGTTGAAGGGCTTCCACCACCGCTTCGAGGTCACTTACCCAGGCGTCGAAGGAGAGGTCCGCCACATTCCGGTCCGAGAGGCCGGAACCGCGCTGGTCGAACCTGATCACCGTGTGATGCGACGCCAGTTCCACCCACCAGTGACTCCAGATAGGACTCTGCCACTCGTATTCAAGGTGAGTCAGCCAGTTTGGAGCTTTGACCAGCGGAGGGCCTTCTCCCACGGTGGCGTAGCAGATGCGCACGCCGTCGGCTGTGGTGCAAAAACCTAGCTTCTGATCAACCATTTCGGAGTCTCCATCCGTTGCAGCGCGGGACATGGGAATTCTACCACCCCGCGGTGCCAGCCGGGCCTTACCTTGCGGGCGTTGGGAAGGCGGGGTCAGGAACGGCGCTACCAGCCGAAGGGTCGTAGGTCTGGGTCAATAGGACCTTGCCGTTCAGGTCCGTGTTGGCGGGTTGTGGTTGATATTCCCGGCCCTTGGGGTCCGTGAAAGTTTCGATCGCCACCCTGTAATCACCGGCGGTTGACGCTTCAAGGACAAACGTGACCTGGCCGCGCTGATTGGCCGCGATGATCGGGAATACGGAGCCAGGCGTAAAAGCGGTTCCCGTCACCAGGAGCCCTTTGGTGTAGGGGTTACCGTCTCCATCGCTGATCATGATTTCGTAGACCAGCACGGGGCGGCCGTTCCGTTCGTCGGGATATATCGTGGAACTTGAGTAGACCGGTAGACCCGAATCACCGCCGCATCCAACGGCGAGTGCCAAAAACAGGACGACAGCGCCTGCCAAAAAATGGATTCTACAGAGACTATTCAATGCAACAAGGTTCCAGGAGACGAACTGTTAACGGTCATGCGATTGAGGCTGGGTTTATAAGCCAACCAAACTCGTCTACTCTTGGGTCTGGTCATCGTCCAACACCCTCTGCAGTCTGGCGATCTCTTTTCGCATCTCGTGCTGACGGCGGTTCACGTAGAAAAGGTAACCGAATAAGACCACCCAACTGACGGCGAATACGGCGAAGAGGTAGGGCAGATTGGATGATGGAAGGTGGGAACTCAGCAGTATGAAATCTAGCAAGCCATCTCCTTGAGATAGCGCCCCCACTCTAAGTCACGGGGAGAGAATAAATCCCCTCCCCCGGCGCGGGGGAAGGTTAGGACGGGGGCAAAATGGTATTCGTCGATCTCACCTAGATGCGGCACTAGCGTTCTCTCCGCCGCAGCGTGAAACGGACGTGGGCCAGCGCCTCTTCCGTTCTTCGGAGTTCCATCCGCTCCATCACCATGTAGGCGAAGAAGAACAAGAACGTGA
Source organism: Chloroflexota bacterium (assembly GCA_022570905.1). Taxonomy (GTDB): domain Bacteria; phylum Chloroflexota; class Dehalococcoidia; order Lucifugimonadales; family UBA3495; genus UBA9611. The sequence continues at coordinate 8,321 of JACZYV010000112.1, read as the reverse complement.
TAAACGAATACAGCAGGATCCACGCCATGGTGCTGTCAAGGGCGTCCGATTGGGCGAAGGGTCCCACCACCGGCGAGGGGTGTATCGACCGCCACCAAACAACCGAGTAATAAACGATGGGAACATCGACGAATCCCACGATGCCCACCACCGCGGCGTAGATGGCGCCTTTGGACTGGCTGGGCGCGTAGGACCTGACCATCAGATAGGCGACGTAGATCAGCCACAGGATCATGGTGGTGGTCAGACGGGGCTCCCAGGTCCACCAGGTGTTCCAGACCGGCTTGGCCCAGATGATACCGGTGATCAGGGCTAGGGTGACGAATATGACGCCAACCTCAGCCGATGCGTTGGCGATGGCGTCCCACTTGGGTGTCCGTTTCATCAGGTACATCAAGCTGCCGATGAACACGATGAAGAAACCCAGGAAGGACATGATGGCGACGGGCACGTGGAAGTAGAAGACCCGCTGCACGTGACCCAGGACCGCATCCGTGGGGGCGACCATGAAGATAAGGTAGAGGTCCACCAGCATCATGACGCCGGTGACCAACGCCAACGATGTCTTGACACTTGGGAACCGGCCCAGGCTCCCGGTACGCTCCATGCTTTGGGTGCTTGCCAACCTAGATCACTCCTCCACTACGAATGCGAAAACCCATGGACATATTACCAAAAATAATGCGTCGAACACTGCGATCAGCGGCAGCCAGCGGCCCATGCCGACGAACGTCTCCCCGCCCACCGCGCGGGTGGAAGCCTCCACCGCCGCGATGATCACCGGCAGCAACACCGGGAAGAACAACACCGGCAGCATGATCTCCCGCGACCGGGTCTGCACCGCGATGGCCGAGAACAGGGTGCCCACCACGGCGAATCCCAATGTGCCCAAGAAGATGGTCAGCATCAGACCGAAAGACAGGGCCGAAAAATCGAGCATCACCGCGTAGATAGGCAAAAGCGCTGCTTCCACCAACAGCATGAATATCAGGCTCGTCAGCGCCTTGCCCAGGAAGATGGCGTCCCGGCTCACCGGGGATATCAGCAGCCCTTCCAGCCCTCCTTGCTCTTGGTCCCTAACGAAAGCCCGGTTCATAGCCAAGATGGCGGCGAAGGCGAATGCGGCCCACAGGATTCCCGGAGCCAGTTCCTCGGACCTGCCCGGAGTGTTGTTCAACGCGAAGTTGAAGACCACCACCACCAGCAAGCCAAAGACGATGATGGAGACCACCAGTTCCCTGGAACGTAATTCCAGCAGCAAGTCCTTCCAGACGATGACCATGACCGGACCGAATAGCCCTTTCACCGCCCGGCCTCCATGGCATCGGCCACCGCCTGTCGAATATCACTGTCTCCTATCCCTCTTTCTGCCCCGTCCGGGGATTCGGAATCAAGGAATTTTACCTTGCCGCCGCGCAACACCCCGGCCCGGTGCCCCCAAGCCAGTCCCAAATCCAGGTCGTGGGTGGTCATGATCACAGAGCGGCCCGAGTCCGTCCACTCCTCCAACAGGGCGCCTAGGATGGACACCGATTCCCGGTCCAGGCCCGCTTCCGGCTCATCCAAGAGCAGAACGTCGGGCTGGTGCAGGATGGCCCTGGCGATGGACGCCCGCTTCTGCATGCCGTTGGACAGCGTGCGCACGCGGTGGTCGGCCCGGCTGGTCAGTTTTACCTTTTCCAACACCTCATCGACCCTTGGTTTATGGTCCTTTAGACCATACAACCGGCCGTAGTAGATCAGGTTCTCCCGGCAGGTCAGATCGTCATAGAGGAGGCTGCGGTGGCCGACGACCCCGATGCGGCGCCGGACCGCCTCTGGGTTGGTGCGCAGGCTGTAACCAGCCACCGCCACCGAGCCATGGTCGGGACGGACGTGGGTGGCCAAGATCCGGAGCAGCGTGGTCTTTCCCGAGCCGTTGGCGCCGAACAGGACCAACGTCTGGCCCCATGGCACGGATAGGTCAAGGTCCCAGAGTACGGGCCACTCGCCGAAGCTCTTCTCCAACGAACGAGCCTCCACGGCATTGGCAACCGGTGTGGTCATGGCAACGCCTCAGCGCCGGCCTCAGGACCGGACAGCGAAAACCCGGGCGCCGCGAAACGTCGCAGAATGATTCGTTTGGGGGGGATGATCGGATTCAAATCTAAGCCGGATGGACCCAGGTGGGCCGGATGGAAAGAAACTGGATGAACACCGGTTTCCGCTCGGTTTGAGGTGGTTTCCACTGGGGGGTCACGTGGGGCCGTTTTGGAGAGTCTTAGACAACCGAAATTCTACTTAACGGGCTATCGAATAGCAAGGCGGTCCGGTTGCGGGTAACCCAACGCAACGAGGCTGCTTCACTCTGGCGGGGAGCTTGGCCCCATGATATGATAGGCTCGGTTAAACGGGGAGCGGCGCCCGTTAGCCGCCATCATTTAAAGCCGCAACTGGGGGAAAGGAAATCCGGTCTTGATCGACAGAGAAATGGAACCCTTGGACCCATTTGGAGACGAGGCCCCGGCCCGCTCCAACCGGACCAGATTCTTGGTCCTAAGCGCTGTTGTAGTCCTTGCCCTGGCCTACATGATCTACGCGGCTTTCCCCGGAAACGCCCTTTATTTTCTGACCGTCAGCGAGTTCAATAGCAATTCCGAGGTCCAGGACGGCCGTTTGCTGCGGGTGTCCGGAAAACTGGTGGAGGGGACGTTCGGCCGATTGGAGAACTCCATCGACTCCCTCTTTCAGATCACCGACAACGACGGAGATTCTTCCGGTATAACGTTGCAGGCCAGTTACACCGGCGTCCTTCCGGACCTGTTCTTCAACCCCCATTCCGAGCTCATCTTGGAGGGAAGTTACGGCACCGATCGGGTCTTCAACGCAAATAACATCCTGGTGAAATGCCCATCTAAGTATGTTGATCTCGAAGATGAACTAAACTCGGCACAGAACCCAGCGAATAGTTGATCCAGAGACAAATCTGGCTAAAACAAAGTCCCCTGGAAGAATCCAGGGGACTTTTATTTTCATGGGCTGGGACCGCGGAATCGCAAAATCCGAAGCTAACTCCCCCGTTGCATCCGGTCCAATAGCGATTTCTTTAACGCGGATGGGGCATTTATGCCTGGCAACCTCCCCAACGCGCTGATGGTGGAAGACAAGGTCTCGACGAACGCCTGGCAGGGCCCGCATTTGCTCAAATGGGCCTGGAACGCCGACCGTTTGGCATCCTTGAGATCGTTTTCGATGTAGGCGGAAGATTGATCGGCTACGTCCTCGCAGTCGAACTCTCCCTGTCTGAAGTATCTTTTTATCGCCCTAAACACAATATTCGCCCCCGTTCCATTCTAAGCCAGCAGCACGCTGATGGGCAACACCAACTGTCGGGAGATGTCGTCAATTCGCCGGATTGGCGATCTTCTCAATAACTTAGATGCACTATCCCCCACATTAGGTTGCACGGATTTTGGGCCTCGATGCTAGACGCAAAAACGCCCCGCTGTCCAGCGGGGCGTTTTGGTTCCCTTGATCATCAACGGTCTAGAATTCGAAGGCGCCCATCAACTGTTCGACGGTTTTGGGTTTGGCTTTTTCCCAGGTTTCTTCGACGCTTTGGTCCAACGAGAGCCGGTCGGTGTCGTTGTAGATCACTCCCACGGGCACGCCTCCCTGTTGCAGCAGGGTATGGGCGGCCGCCCGGTCTGATGTGTCATGGTCCTCTGGAATATCCCAAAGGGTGGGCTGGATCCCTTTCTTGAGGTCGCCTTTCAACTCTAAGAACGTGTCGTTATAGGCAGTGCAAGGAGATTGAATGTGGACGATGGAGAATCCTTGGTGGTCCATTCCTTGCTGGATCAGTTGAGCGAGGGGCCGTGGCTGACCGGAGAACCCGGAGGCGATGAAGGAAACGCCCATGGTGAGGTACAGCTCCAGCGGATGGGTCCTGGACTCCAGCTTGCCGAATGGTGTGCTGCTTGTGATGGCGCCTTCAGGGGTGGTCGGAGAGCTCTGTCCCTTGGTCAAGCCGTATACGCCGTTGTCCATGATCACGGCGCAGATATTTAGGTTCCTGGACGCCTGCGGCCCGATATGCTCCCCGCCGATGCTGAGGAAGTCGCCGTCGCCGGCCACTACCACCACGTTCAGATTGGGCTGGGCCATCTTTACGCCCAGCGCGATGGGCAGTGAACGGCCGTGGATACCGTGGATCCCGTAAGGCTGGTCACCTTCCAACAGGTGGACCATGTTTCCGGAACAGCCGATTCCGGCCACGATCACGTTGTTCTCCATGGGCTGACCGGTCTCTTCCATCCGGTTGATCATGGCTAGCTCAAGGGCGCGCCGCACTCCAAAGTCGCCACAGCCGGGGCACCACTTGAAATCGTATTCAGGGTTCTTCTTGCTCATACCCTGACTGTCTCCTTCAGATGAGCGTTGGTCATCTCCGTTATCTTTTGGACCAGTGTGCGGCCCTTGAATGGAAGGCCGGTGTATTGGGTTATTGACTCCGCCTTCACGCCCAATGAGCGTAAGATGTTGGAGAATTGGCCCTGGTAATTCAACTCAGGAACGATCACCAAGTCCTTCTGTTTCAACTCTTCCAGCAATTTTGGCGGCAGGGGATTCAAGAACATCGTGTAATACCAACTCACCGGGACGCCATTCTCTTTAAGAGTGATATAGGCTTCCTGGGCTGGGCCTTTGCTGCCGCCCCAAGGCATTACCGCGATGGAATGCTCCGGCTGGTCGCGTTCGTATTCGTCTTCTTCCAGCAGCTTGATCTTATTGAACCGCCGCTCGGTCATCTGCACATGGTGCTCTCCCAAGTGGGTGGTATCGCCCATGGGGTCGTGCTCGCTGCCGTTGGCCACGTAGGCGCCCGGAGACCCGGGGATGGGCATCGGTGAAAGCTCGCTTCCGGCGTAGCGGTGGTAGCCGTTGGAGCCGGTATATACCAGCCGTTTGGATTGTTTGACCTTGGAAAGATCGGGTTTGGGGATGTTCTGAGACCGTTCGGCTAAAGCCATCTCGGTCATCAATATAACTGGGCCCTGGTATTTCTCCGCCCACTCCAAGGCTTTGATGGCGCCGTAGAAACACTCTTCCACGGTGCCGACCGCGATGATGGGCATTTTAACGTCGCCGTGGGCCGGATACATGCAGCTCATAAGGTCGGACTGCTCGGTCTTGGTGGGCAGGCCGGTGGCCGGACCGCCGCGCTGTACGTCCACCACCACCAGGGGGATCTCAGCCATCCATGCCAGGCCCAGACCCTCGCTCATTAGGGAGACTCCAGGGCCAGCGGTGGCGGTCATGGCCCGTTTACCGGCGTAGCCCGCGCCCAGAATGGTGGTGATCGATTCAATCTCGGAGCTAACCTGGTAGGCGAACCGGTCTTTCCCGACCAAATTACGTTCCATATAAAGTAGGATCGTAGTGGCGGGCGAGATAGGGTAGCCAACGTAGAAGTCGAGACCGGCGGCAAGCGCGCCGATGGAGATGGCATCGTTGCCCTTGATCATCAGTTGCTCGTATTTTGGCTTCTCCGGGGGAGCCAATTCGCCAAGGGAAAACCCGCTTTCCGCTATGTGGTCGCGGCCCAAGGTCAAGGCCTCGATGTTGGACCTGATAATCTCGGCGTCTCCGTCCCGCCCACGGTTGAACCGCTCTTCAACGAAGCTCACCAGGTGCTCATGGGGCATGTCGATCAGGTGTGCCAATGCCCCCATAATCACCATGTTGGCGGCTCGGTTGTTGCCGGTGGATTTAGCCAGTTCTTCGAAGGGCAAGCCAAAACTGCGGCCGTCGTCCTCCAGTTGAAACTCGTTGGAATCGAAGATCACCACACCGTCTTCGCGGACATCTTGGTGGTGGGCATCGTAGGCGTCCTTGTTGAACGCCACTAGGACATTGACATCGTCGCCGGGGGCAAGAACGGGGTCTACGGAGATCCGGGCTTGGGTCCAGGTGGGACCGCCCAGGATCTGGGACGGGAAGGTGGCGAAAGTCATGGCATGGTAGCCAACCAGGGTCGCCGTCTGAGCTAGGCCCTCCGCCGAGGTGACGACTCCTTGGCCGCCTTCGCCCGCAAACCGTACTACGAAGTCGCGCATCTGCATATTAAAAAATCCTCATAGCTCTGCGGGTGGGCCGGTGCGAGATGATGGATCGGGCTGAAATGGCGCAACGCCATACGGACGAGGTAGATATAGTATAGATGGTGAATAGGGGAACTGGGCGTGCCGCAGACGTGAAGATGTAGCCGTAGATGTCATGAGGATTGTCGGAAGTGTCCTCTGATGCGGCCCAACGTTCTCATTTTCAGAGTAAATTCCCCGAGAACGCCGGTATGATTACAACCTATTTTGGTCGTGGTTAGACGCGTGAAACAGCTTGTCGAATATATCATCCGCCGGCTTCCATTGTCAATCAAACGGCGCTTAATTTCCAGCCTGTTTCGCATGCCTAAACCACTACGCAACCTACCTGGGAATCGCTGGATTCCTCCCCCGGTCCGCGGCCCATTGTCGCCGCCGGCAGAGACCGTAAGCCGTTGTTTGCTGAATTTAGCGTGTGCTAGAATCCCGAATATGGAAGAGATCATGTCCGGCGATACCAAGTTCTGGGTTGCTTTGAGCAGGGTCCCGCAGCTGGGGACCGTGCGGTTCCGCCGTTTGGAATCTTACTTTGGCAAACTTGAAAACGTCTGGAACGCCAGTTTCAGGGAACTCAAGGCTGCCGGACTTGAAGACCGGCCGGCCCGAGAGACCGTGGCCGCCAGGAACAATTCCTCTCCTGACGATGAGATGGCCGCCCTTGAACGTGCAGGGGTAACGGCTGTAACCTGGAATCATTCGGGATACCCGTCGCGGCTCAAAGAGATCGCCGACCCGCCGCCGGTTCTTTTCTATAAGGGCACACTGTTGCCCGAGGATGACCGCTCTGTGGCCATTGTCGGCACCAGAAGCCCGACTACCTACGGGCGGGAAGCGGCCGCTGTTTTGAGCCGTGGGTTGGCGCAAGCTGGAATCACAGTGGTCAGCGGGTTGGCCTTGGGTATTGACGGCGTGGCCCACCGGGCCGCTCTGGAAAACGGGGGCCGGACTATCGCCGTGCTGGCCGGCGGCCTGGACCGGGTATACCCGAAAGATCATACCGGCCTGTGCGGGCAGGTGCAGGAACAAGGCGCCGTTGTTAGCGAGCAACCTTTGGGCGTAAGACCCGACTCACGGAGCTTTCCACGGCGCAACCGCCTCATCAGCGGCCTGTCCCTGGGATCGGTGGTGGTTGAAGCAGCTGAGGGCAGTGGGGCCCGTCATACGGTCTACCATGCCTTGGAGCAAGACCGGGAGGTGTTCTGTGTACCGGGGAGTATCTTCTCCCCCGCCAGCGATTTCACCAACCGGATGATAAAAGAAGGCGCCAAGCTGGTGATGGGAATCACCGATATATTGGAAGAATTGAATATCGCGGAGTTTGCCCCAAGGGCGCAGATGCCCCAAACGGCATCGATCGCATCGAAAAAATTGGCGAATGTTCCGGAGCAATTGCCGTTCGTGACTGCCGATGAGGATGAACCGGTGGAGCTGGCGTTGCTCAGTCACCTGAATGATGAACCGGTACATATCGACGACATTCAGCGGTTATCTGGTCTTCCCATCCCCTCGGTTAGTAGCACCCTCACAATGTTAGAGTTAAAGGGAAAAATAAAACAGGTCGGTTGCATGCACTACATCAGGATACGAGAATCCACGGCGGTATATGACAACTAATAACCGCACATCGACTAAGACATCGTCTAAAGCGGCGGGCAAAACAGCGGCGAAGAAAAATACAGCCAGGCGAAAGTCCACCAAGGCCAAGGGCTCTAAGACTCGGTCGACCGCCGTCAAACTGCCCAGTTCCGCCGGGAAGAGCCTGGTGATCGTCGAATCTCCGGCCAAGGCTAGGACTGTCGCACAGATACTGGGCAGTAATTACGTCGTTACGGCATCCATGGGTCACGTCCGCGATCTGCCCAAGAATAAGATCGGCGTTGACGTGGAGCAGGACTTTGAGCCTTCTTACGTCATCATGAAAGACAAGCAGTCCCTGCTGACCCAGATCAAGAAAGCAGGCAACGAAGCCAAAGAGGTCTTCTTGGCAACCGACCCGGACCGGGAGGGGGAAGCCATATCCTGGCACCTTCAGAACGCGGCGGGCTGGCAAGACTTGGCCACGCCGCCCAAACGGGTGGTGTTTCACGAGATCACCAAAGAGGCCGTGGAAGAGGCCTTTCGCAATCCGCGCGAGATCGACATGCAGCTTGTCAACGCCCAGCAGGCGCGGCGCATCCT
>JACZYV010000111.1:0-10556 GCA_022570905.1 Chloroflexota bacterium | reverse complement strand
AGGAGATTCCCGAAAGGATCCTTGGGGTCTTCTTAACGACGTTCATCGCCACGGCCCACGACCATGGGTCAAACGCAAAGCCGGGCTCGAGCGACGGACCCGTTAGAGGACCCAACAGCAAGAAAGGGTACGTTTACCAAGTCACCCCCAAACTGCAAACCTCCGAGGAAGTGGCCGAGCAGGTCCGGTTCTTTGAGGCCGTGGAAGAGAAATTGGGGCTGGCGAAGGGGACCATGCTGATCGGCATCATGAACGAAGAGCTTGGGATGACCCTGCAACTTTCGGAATCCCTCAGAGCGGCGCAGAGCCGGGTTTTCTTCACCAATACCGGGTTCTTGGACCGCACGGGTTCCCAGATCAGGGTGCAGACCCATGCCGGGCCGGTGGACCTGAGGGACGATCTGACCAAGTCCGTTTTCAACACCAGCTATGAGCTGCACAATGTTGATGTGAGCCTCCGGGCTGGGGTCCATAACCAGGGGAAGATCGGCAAGGGGATGCAAGTCAGGAACCGGGCCATGGTGGAGATGCTGGAGAACAAGATCAACCACCCCAAGAGCGGAGGAAATACGGCCTGGGTCCCGGCGCCGAACCCCAGCCATCTTCACTCCATGCATTACCACATGATCGATGTCGACCAAGTACAGAGGACCATGGAGGATTCCCCTTCGCCGAATATATCCAGGAGGGACCTTTTGACTTTCCCCGTCTTGGATAGCGGGAAGCTGTCCGAGCCCGAGGCGGCAGAGAAGCTCTTATTGAGCTACGCGCACAGCATGGTCGCCTACGTGGAACCCTGGGTGCACCGGGGCATCGGGTGCAGCGGCGTGCCAAACTTCGACCAGATCGAAGAGATGAAGGACCGGGCCACCGAGCGGATCGACGGAGCGATCATCGCCAACTGGAAGCTGCACGGCGTGGTCAGCCAGGCGGAGATCGAGGATGCGGTGATAAAGGCGGCCGAGATCTTGGACCGTCAAAACCTGGGACAACCCGATTATGTGCCGATGGCGGACACCGAGGAAAAACGGTCCGGCCTGTTGGAGGAACCCGTTATATCCGCCGTGTTGCAGATCATCGATGACGCCTTGTCCTCTCCCAGCGCCTACGTGGAGCCGGCCCTATTCAGATACCGCAAGGCGGTGAAAGCCGCTGCCAAGTAGCAGTGGCTGGCCGGTTTGCGCGTCATCCAAAGCTGTCTTTAATGCGGACATCTCACGTTGACGCCCGACGAAAACACCGGCGGAGGGTTGAGCGGGAATGGGCAACGGTTCAGGCATGGCGCTAGTATAATCCGCTGGACAAAGCGATTCCAGCGGCGTTACACCGGTACGAGGGGCTGGCAAACGACAGAATCGGACTACGTCTAGTTATCGCCGGGACAATGACTCCAGGTATGGACTGTCCGCGGTATCCACGCACCCAGGGATATCGTGCTCGAAGTAGTCGTCATGTCCGTTGTCCAGTTCTATGGGTATGCCGAACCGGTCCCCAGAATACATCAGGTCATTGGGGTCATCATCCACGTGAGCTGACCGCAGCGATTCATCTTCGGAAACGTAATTGGCGGCGCACGGCGCCACGGCGCCAAATGCATGGAATAATTCGTGCAACATCGTTACCGGCTGTTCGACGCAGATGTTCGCGTTCCCATCGGTCCTCTTGAAGAACGAGAATGAAAATGACACGGAGTTATACTCGGTTTGCACTCCGCAGATCAGAGTGTCGGAGCCCTCGCGGACCGATGGAAGCCAGACCGCGTAGACCTTGTTGGGGTCGTTAAGACCCCGGCGGTACAACTCTTCAGCGACCGGCTCCCAGCTATTCGGGAAGCCGGCAAGATTGGCCTCGGACCGTTCCAGTCGAATGAATGTGATATCCAGACTTCCATCGGCTTCATCCCAGACGATTCCCCGCCCGCCGGTTCGTTCCCTCAGCCAGGTCTGAAGGTCGGCCACGATGCTCTCGATGGCGCCGTTGATATCCCATTGCTCATCAAGCGCTCCCGCCGGAACCGCATAAACGGGATGCACGGTCGCGCCGCCGGCGTCTGGCTCGTCCTGGAAGGCTCTGGCCCGGGAGGGCGTCAGTCGGACCACGCCGGCAAGGGTGTTGTTCCGTTCATCCGATTCAAAGACCGCGTTGGATTCGTCGATGATCAGCTTGAATCGCTGGTCCCCTAATATCAGCGGCTGACCTCCCACCGCCACCTTCCAGATGGGGACCGCATGGACCTGTACGTCTCCGAGAGACAAGGCTGAATCTAAGTCGTAATAAAATTCCCATTGATTGATCTGATAATCGTTCATCTCGATGGAGTGTTGTTGCGGCCAGGCCTGAGCCTTCCCGTCGCCATGAAAGGCAACGCCGAAAGCCAGGTAATATCCTCGATCAGCGCCCCCATCGAATCTGCCGTAGACCAGGCCGGAGTCGCCGATGACCACCGGTCCTGGCCAGTTTGCGGCCGCTGGAGGGCCGGGCCGCAGATCAGGCAACTGGAAGTTGAACTCCCGGGTCAAGGAAAATGAATTGTTCTCGCGGTCCAGTTCGGGCACCACTGCATCCGGGTCGATAATAAGTTCCAGTTCGTGCCGCCCTTGGACCAACAGATATAGGTCTGGAAAGTCGTTCAGACTGATAACCTCGACCCTCTCCGAGCCTGGAGCAAGCAATGGCTTGTCCCAACGATATACGAGGTTCCCATCCGAAGTTAGAACGATGGAATAATTCTCCGCCATCGCCGAACCCCGGTTGGCCCAGGCAACGCTTATTTCCAACGAGGCTTCATCGAAAACGATCGGCGCCGTCCAGCCGTCCGGGACCCATACGGAAAGGTCGGCGGTTCCGGTAACGAGTTGCGGTGGGGGTATCAAAGCATGGGGATCGGGGGTAGGGAACTCTGGTTCCGGTGATATCCCCTGACAACCGGCGGCCGAAGCCAACAGCCAGGCAGTGGCCGCTAAGGCGGCAAAGAGCCGGATGCCGCTTCCTCTAAATCTCAGACCATGAATCATAAATTTAAAGCCCCGCCCGAGCCGCTTAGGCCACGTTGGCGCTGGCTTGGTCGACGAACCGGGCTACTTGGGCGGCGATGGCGGCGTGTTCCGGCATCTTTAACTCTGGGTCCTCTTCGATCAATCTGATGGCTTCGGTCCTGGCTAGATCTAACAATTCGCGGTCCGAGAGTTGGGCCATCTTCAGACTGGGCAGACCGCTCTGGCGGGTGCCGAAAAAGTCGCCGGGTCCCCGCAGTTCCAGATCAACCTCGGCAAGCTGGAACCCGTCGTGGATTCGGGCCAGGGCGGACAGCCGCTCTTTGGCGGTTTCCGAAGCGGTGTCCGCCATCAACATGCAGTAACTCTTGTGCTCGCCACGGCCGACCCGGCCCCGGAACTGGTGCAGCTGGGCCAGCCCGAAACGGTCCGCTCCGTCGATCATCATCACCGTGGCGTTGGCCACGTCGATGCCCACCTCCACCACCGGAGTGGTCACCAGGATGTCCAATTCGCCGTCCCGGAACCGGCGCATTACCTTGTCTTTCTCCTTGGCGGGCATCCGGCCGTGCAACAGGCCCAATGACAGGTCGGGGAACACATCTTGGGAGAGACGTTGGTATTCTTCCGTGGCGGCCTTTGATTCGATGGTCTCTGACTCGTCAACCAGCGGGCAGACCACGAAGGCCTGTCTCCCTTGCTCGACCTGCTTGCGGATGAAGCCGTAGGCGGTATCACGTTGTTCCGGCTCCAGCCACTTGGTGGCCACCTGTTGACGCCCGGCGGGCATCTCGTCGATGGTGGAGATGTCCAGGTCGCCGAAGAGGGTCAGGGAAAGGGTCCTGGGAATGGGCGTGGCCGACATGATCAGGGTGTGGGGGTTCGCTTGGCCTCGTTCCTGCAGGGCGGACCGCTGCATCACGCCGAACCGGTGCTGCTCGTCGGCGATGGCCAGGGCCAGCTTGGGCATGGAAACCCCGTCTTGGATCAATGCTTGAGTTCCCACCAGGATGTCCAACGTTCCATCTGACGCCATCTTGGTCAGCTCACGTTTCGCGGGAGCGCGGGAGCTGCCGGTCAGCAGGCCGATGGACACCGGGCGGTCCATGTGCTCCAGGTACACGGACATCAGGTGGGGTTCCTGCACCGGGCGGGGCAGTCCGCTGAGCAGGTTGCCGATGGTCTGAAAATGCTGTTCGGCCAGTATCTCGGTTGGCACCATCATGGCGCCCTGAAACCCGGCGGTGGCCACCGACAGCAGGGCCGATAAAGCGACGACCGTTTTGCCGCTGCCCACTTCACCCTGCAGCAGGCGGCTCATGGGCGGGGTGCCCCGGTGCAGGTCCGATTCGATCTCCTGGATGCAGCGGCGCTGGGCCTTGGTCAGTGGGAATGGGAGAATCTTGTAGAACCCATCGATCACATTGGCCGGGGCGTCAACCTCGATGCCTTTCACGTTGTCGTGCAGCATCCGGCGGCGGGCCAGGACCGCCAATTGGAGGGTGAAAAGTTCATCGAAGGCCAGGCGGCGGCGGGCCAGCTCCCAGGTCTCCATGTCCTTGGGGTAATGACCCTGGTACACGGCGTCCAACAAGGGCATCAACTTGGTCCGGGCCAGGATGTCGCCGGGTAACGCATCCTCCAGTCCACCCAGCCAATCCTGCACCGCCTGCCAGGTCAGCCGGCGCATGTTGCGGCGGGTTAAACCCTCGGTCAGCGGATATATGGGAACCAGCCGCCCGGTGTGGACGCCCGACCCGGCCGCATCCAACATCTCGTGCTCCGGGTTCTCGAAGACGAGCTGCCCCCGGAAGACAGAGGCCTTGCCGCTGATGGCGATGCGGCTGCCCGGCTTGAGCGACCGGGCCAGATACCGTTGGCCGAACCAGACGACCCGCAGGTTGCCGGTCTCGTCGCTGAGTACTGCTTCGGTGTCGCGGCGGCCACCCCTCGGGCCCTTGGCTACCTCGCGGGCTTCCCAGACAGTGGCGACCACCGTGCATTCCTCGCCCGGCGACAGTTCAGAGATCTTCACGGCGGTGGAGTAGTCCTCATGGCGGCGGGGAAACAGGTAGAGCAGGTCCCTGATGGTTTCCACGTCCAGCCGCTTGAGGCGGGCGGTTAACTTTGTATCCACCCCCCTCAGGCGGTCAACGGGGGCATCGACCGTGACCTCCGCGGGCGGGGCCTTGTATCGGGTCTTTTTCCCCGGAGGAGTCTTCTTGGCGGCCGGCTTCTTCTTCGTGGTTGACGCAGTGGGTTTGGTTGCTTTGATGGGAGCGGATGCGCCTGCTAGGGCTTCCCGCCACTTAGCGACCCATTGGGCCCGCAGTTTGGCCGACATGGCGTCATAGGATTCTTTCAGCAGGAACTTCTCGTCGCCGGCGGCCTGGGCGGCCATCTCCTTGCCCCAGCGGGCGACGAACTTGTCCAGTCCGCCCATCACGGCCTTATTATCAAAGCCATGGGACTCTTCAAGCTTGAGGATGTTTTGGAAGGCGTCGGCCCAGGAGCTCGTGCCGGTTTCTTGCGTGACCATTAGGCGGTAACCCTAACACGCTGGATCGCCCGGGTTCGAGTGGGTACAGGGGTTACATTAATCATTCTCGTGCGCCGGCGATTCGTCAATCGTTAAATGACATAAGATGGGCCGCTCCAGGCCTAATGGGCCTCTTGAGTGATCGCCACACCCAAAGCGTTGGGACCGATGTAGGTGCCCAGGGTGGACCCGAACCGGGCTTCGATGATCTGATCGGCGGGCAAAAGACCGGTCAACTCCCCCTTCAGGACCGCCATTCGATCCGGATCGGTGCTGTGGATCACGGCCAGACGCCGCACGGGGGCCAGTTCTTTGACCAGTTCCACCAGGCGCCGCATCGCCCGTTCCCGGTTCCTTGGACGCTCCACCGGATGGGCAACGCCGTCTTGAAGCCTAAGGATGGGCTTTACGTTCAGAACAGATCCCAAGAAAGCCTGGGCTTTGCCGATGCGACCACCCTTTTGCAGGTACTCCAGGGTGTCCAGCGCGAATAGTCCGTGATGCAGATTCAAGCCCTGCCGCACCTTTTCTGCAACTTCATGATAATCTGACCCCTCGGCCGCCATCGCCGCGGCGTCCAGCACCACCAACCCCAGGGGCATGGAGGCCAATTGGGAATCGATTATCTCCACCGGCGCGCCTTCTGCTCCCCCATCCAGGGAAGCTCTGGCCTGCTCGGCTGAGTTCAACGTGCCGCTCAGTTTCCCCGAAACGTGTATCGAAATCACCTGATCGCCTTGGCCCACCAGGTCCTGATAAACCACCTGAAAGTCGGCCACCGTCGGCTGGGCGGTGGTGGGAGTCCGGCCCTCGGCTTGGAGGCGGCGGTAGAATTCATCGGCCTGAATCTCCACGCCGTCCTTGAAGGTCTGGTCGTCCACCACCACGTAACACGGCAGGACTGTGATCTGATTCTGTTGGACCAGGTCTGCGGGCAGGTCCGCCGAGCTATCGGTAACTATGCGTACGGTCATGATCCTCTCGTGCGTCTAGGTTTCGTTTGGCTTGTTCATTCTACCGAAGCAAGGTATTGGTGGTGCGGTTGCCCGCCTTCGATAACGTCCACTTGGATGCCGGGAAACTCGCTCTCCAGTTCTGTGGCCACCTGCTGTGCATCGGAGGCCGATCTACCGGCGCCGTAGTAGATGCTGACGATGGCGTTTTCGTTAAGCCCGGCAAGGTCCAGTGTCGACCTTAATGCTCTCTCCGGGCTGGCCTCAGCCGTTACGAGCTGCCCGTCCAGCAGCCCGACGCACTGGCCTTCCATCACTTCAACGCCGCCGATTCTGGCGCCCCTGACAGCGGTGGTCACCTCCACGGACGCAACTGCGGACAGAACGGCGGTCATGGCCGTGACGTTCTCCTGCCACGGTCCCTCAGGATTGAAAGCCAGCAGCGCGGCAACCCCCTGGGGGACGCTCTTGGTTGGGACAACATGGATGAATGACTCGGCGGCCGCGGCCTGTTCCGCCGCCAGCACCACGTTGGCGTTGTTGGGAAGCACGATGACGTCGCTGGCCCCGGTATCGCGGGCCGCGTCCAATATCTGCTGAACGCTGGGATTCATGGTCTGCCCGCCTTCGATCACCCCAGCGCAACCCGAGTCCCGGAACATGTGGGCCAATCCCTCACCCTGCGCCACCGGCAGCAACGCCAGGGCGGGGCCCTCGGTCCGCCCCTGATGGCCTCGCGAGACAAACCTCTCGTTCTGGCTGTCCATATTCTCGATATTGATCTCGGAAACAGCGCCCAATGACTCCGCGTAGCTGAGAGCTGGGGCGGTATCCTCGACGTGGATGTGTACCCGCACGTGGCGGCTGTCCCCCACCACGGCAGTGGAGAGTGCGGTCTCCTGATAGTGACTGCGGACTGCGCCGAGGTCCAAGTCTCGCCCCCCGGTGCTGCTGATGATGAACTGCGTGCAATAACCCCATTCCTGTTCCAGGGTGGCGTCCAGATAACCGGGCTTGAACGGGCCGTTGCCGCCGTTGGCCGCTCTCTCGAAGCGGGACAGATCCGAAAGATCTACCGGCGGCTTATCCAACGATTGGTTTCCGCCACAGGATTCTATGTTGGAGATCGAGCGGAGGGCCCCGCCGATCAAGACCACGATGCCCAGTCCTCCGGCGTCCACCACTCCGGCTTCTTCCAGCACCGGCAGCTGTTTCGGGGTTTGGGTCAGGGCCTCCTGAGATGCTTGGTAAGCGGCTTGCCACAGACCGAGCACATCATGATCAACTCCCTGGATGGCTTCGGACGCCATTCTAATCACGGTAAGCATGGTGCCTTCCACCGGGTTGCTCACCGACTCGTAGGCTCCGGCCGAAGCCAATTTGAAGGCCAATGCCAGGTCATGGGACGTTAGGCACTCCTTGCCCGCCAAAGCGTCGGAGAATCCTTTGAAGAATTGGGAGAGGATCACGCCGCTGTTGCCCCTGGCCCCGAAGAAAGCGCCCTGGGCCAAGGCTGAGGAAACCGACGCCACCGAATGTTCTTGTCCGTCGCCGTCGGGGCAGCCTTCCGCCGCCGATCTTACGGCTGAGCGCATGGTTAAAAGCATGTTGGTGCCCGTGTCGCCGTCGGGCACGGGAAACACGTTCAGGGCGTTGACGGCGTCCCGGTACTCTTCCAGGCATCCGGTAGCCGCGGAAAAGGCCCGTTTAAGGTCCTGTCCCCGTAGCTGTTCCATGCTTAACCATTCGCTATCGCCAAAACCGGCGGTTCTATTCGTATCTAAGGGGTGCGGTCATGAGAAGAGGTTGCAAGGGGAATCCGTGGCAATTATATATCATGGTCCACGGGGTGGGACCGAATTGCTCTCATCGGGATTGCGGTTGAACGGACGCTTGTAATAAGAGCGGCTCAGGCGGGATTGGGCACGAAATTCCTTGACAGCCGGTAGGGGCTCCCGTAGTATTGAAGGTCGAGGAATATATGGACTACGCAGTAATCAAGACAGGCGGAAAGCAGTACCGGGTCAAGCCCGGCGACCTGTTGGATGTTGAGCTCCTGCCCAACCCGGTAGACTCGATCGCTGAGTTTAATGAAGTATTAGCCCTCTCCGACGGCGGAGAGGTGACCATCGGTGTTCCCCTGGTGGAAGGCGCCAAAGTGACGGCCCAGGTCTTGTCCCATTACAAAGACAAAAAGTTGATGGTCTATAAGTACAAAGCCAAGACCCGGTACCGGAGAAAGCGCGGTCACCGGCAGACCTACACTCGGCTGCGGATTCAAGACATCGAGCTAAGCAAGCCCCGCGCCCGCGCCCCAAGGCGGAGGGCCGCTGCTGCGGCGGCTCCGGCAGACGACGGAGAAGGGAATAACTAATGGCCCATAAGAAGGCTGGCGGCAGTACCAACAACGGTAGAGATAGCCGTTCCAAGCGCCTAGGCGTGAAGCGGTACGGCGGGGAGCGCGTTACCAGCGGCTCCATCATCGTCCGGCAACGGGGCACCCGCATCAAGCCTGGAACCAATGTTGGCTTGGGCCGTGATTACACCATCTTCGCGGTCATCGACGGCGAAGTGAAATTTGAATGGGCCGCCAAGGGTCGCCGCAAGGTTAGCGTGTACCCGGTGGAAGCCGTCTAATTAGGCTTGGCTGTCTCGGGAAATACACTAAAATAACAACTGAAAGATCGACCGGTAAGAAATGAAAGCAGATATTCACCCGCATTTTTATAACTCCACAGTGACCTGCTCCTGTGGCAACGTGTTCAACACCGGGGCCACCAAACCCACCCTCCGCGTTGAGGTGTGCAGCAAATGTCACCCATTCTACACGGGCGAGCAGCGGGTTGTGGACACCCAAGGCCGCATCGAGCGGATGAAGCGCCGCTACAACTTGAGTTAGTCCTTGCCTCTCCCCGGCGGGATTACCTGTTACTAAGATGGATGCCGAGAGATCGGGGGCGCGTAGCCCTCGATTTTTCATTTAGGACGAGATTACTCTGACCTGTAGAGACCAGATGCCGGCCCATCGTTCCGGCAAGTAGAGGACCAAAGTTGGCAGATCAGACCCCCCATTTATACGGCGGTCAAGCCGTTATCGAAGGAGTAATGATCCGCGGCCGCGACCACTTCGGTCTGGCGGTCCGGCGCGAAGACGGGTCCATTGAAATACACCATGAGCCTCTGAGTTCGATCTACAACGGGCGCCCCCGCCGCTGGCCGCTGTTCAGGGGATTTCTCACGCTGCTGGAAACCATGATCCTGGGGATCAAAGCCCTGCAGCTCTCCGCCAACATGGCGGCCATGGACCGTGATCCCGATGCGGAAGAAGGCATCCCCGCCTGGGTGATGGCCACCACCCTGGGCGTGTCTCTGGTGTTCGGCATCGGGCTGTTCTTTGTAACGCCGCTGCTCATCGCCTGGGCCCTGAATCCGGTGCTTAACTCGGACCTGCTCAGTGAGATCGTGGAGGGCGTGATCCGGTTGGTCTTCCTGCTGACTTACATCACCTTGATCGGCATGCTCAAGGATGTCAAAAGGGTATTCGCTTACCACGGCGCGGAGCACATGACCGTGCACGCCCTCGAGGCCGGGCTGCCCCTGACTGTTGAGAACGTGCGGAAGTTTAAAACGCCCCACGCCCGGTGCGGCACGGCCTTTTTGCTGACGGTGGTGGTGGTTTCGGTGGTGGTGTTCGCGCTGCTCTTTGGCCCGCCCTTGGAGTGGCGGATCGCGTCGCGCATACTGCTCTTGCCGGTGATCGCCGCGGTTAGCTATGAGTTCCTCCGGTTCAGCGGCGCCCACCAGGACGCCTGGTTCGGAAAGATGATCGCCCAGCCGGGTCTGTGGCTGCAGAAGCTGACCACCAGGCAGCCCGACGATGCGCAGATAGAGGTGGCCATCCACGCCATGCAAACGGCCATCGCCGCCGATGCGGGAGAGCCCATCGCGAAGCTGATACCCCCTTCCGGCTAAAGCTGGAATCCACACGACCTAAATCCGTCGAAGAACAGCGGAAACATCTTGACCGCCGGCATCCTGGTCGGCCTGTCTTTAGCCGCTCTCGCCGTGGTC
>JACZYV010000230.1:0-2738 GCA_022570905.1 Chloroflexota bacterium | reverse complement strand
TGGGCCGCGCCCCCGCCGTGGAGGGCGACACCGGATATGGCTTCACGCCTGACCAACTAAAAACCTTCAAGGCCCCCGGCACAGGACCGCTATTGGAATACGTGGCCCTGGTCCGCCAAGAGAGCGTCGACTATTTCGAGTCCCTGAGCGAGGCCGATTTCGACACCATCACCGTCGCCAACCCCAGGGGCGGGACCATGCCGCTGGCCATCATGTGCCAGCAGCTCATCTGGGAGTTCAACCAGCACGGCGGCGCGATGGCCTACCTCCGGGGCGAGCAGCGTGGATTGGAAGACCCAGGATACTCGGGCGGTCTCTTGGAGTCGTTGGCCGAAAAGGCGAAGTGACCACGGCTTTCGACATTCTCCTGGCCCTCCCCAAGTCTTGCCGCTGATATGCCCCTATGCTACACTTTTGAGGTTCTCTCAGGCGTGAAATCCGCCAATTCGACACGTGATTCGGTGACATGACCCAACCATCAAATAGCGGCCATAAAGGCGTGATCTTCTCCGGCATGCGGCCCACGGGCATGCTCCATCTTGGAAATTACATGGGGGCCCTGCAGAATTGGGTCACCCTGCAGCAGGACTACAACTGCATCTACTGCGCCGTGGACATCCACGCCCTGACCACCCTGGAGACCGGGGAAGAGACCAAAGACATCAAGCCCAACATCGAAGACATGGTGCTGGACTGGCTGGCGGCCGGGATCGACCCGGAGAAAAGCATCGTCTTCATCCAGTCCCACGTCCCGGAGGTCATGACCCTGCACACCCTCCTCAGCATGGTCACCCCCCTGGGCTGGCTGACCCGGGTGCCCACCTTCAAAGACAAGGTGCGGCAGATGCACGAGACCGAGGAAACGGTGAATTACGGGCTGGTGGGCTATCCGGTGCTCCAGACCGCCGACATCATCCTCTACAAGGCCGACACCGTCCCGGTGGGACAGGACCAGGTCCCCCACATAGAACTCTCCAGAGAGATCGTGCGCCGGTTCAACAACATGTTCGGCGACACCTTTCCCGAGCCTCAGGCCAAACTCACCGATGCGCCGTTGTTGTTGGGCTTGGACGGCCAGCACAAGATGTCAAAGACCCTGGACAACCATTTAGAGCTGGCCGCCACGCCTGAGGAGACCACCAAGCGGGTCATGACCGCCTTCACCGACCCGCAACGCGTGCGCCGGGACATACCGGGACGCCCTGAGGTCTGCAATATCTACTCGCTGCACAAGATCTTCAGCGGGGCCGAAGCCACCAGCACCGTTTACGACGAATGCACCACCGCCGCACGGGGTTGTGTCGATTGCAAGCGCCACCTGGCCGACAGCATCAACGACTACCTCAAGGACTTTCGTGAGCGGCGCTCGGACATAAAATCCCGTCCCGGTTACGTCCAGGAGATACTCCATGAGGGCGGGAAGAAGGCCAGGGCCATCGCCGTGGAGACCATCGCCGAGGTCTACGAGAAGATGGGACTCGGCTAGCCGGAAAGCTGTCAGCCTTCAGCTATCAGCGATCAGCTTTTTTGGGATTCTATTAATCTATCAGTGGGATTTTTATGCCTGATGAATTGCCGGTGTCCAAGAGTGGGCGAACTGCCATGGATGTTGCTTTGGAGGCTGCCCGCGCCGCCGGGACCATCATTCGCGACCGGTTCCACTCGGAGAAAGAGGTCCACTTCAAGGGCCGCTCCGACATCGTGACCGATGTTGACCTGGCCGCCGAGAAGACGATCTTGGACCTGCTCACCGGCGAGTTCCCAGATTTCAGCGTTCTGGCCGAGGAGTCCAAGCCCGTTGACAACGACTCGCCTTACAAGTGGGTGGTCGACCCCCTGGACGGCACCCGGAACTACGCCCACGGCATCCCCCATTTCTGCACCATCATCGCCCTGGCCAAGGACGACCACATCGTGGCCGGCGTGACCTACGACCCGGTGCGGGAGGAGATGTTCACCGCCGAGGAGGGCAAGGGGGCTTTCCTGAACGGCGCAAAGATCACCGCCTCCGAGACCACGGAACTGAGCCGCAGCCTGCTGTGTTGCGACCTTGGCTACGTTGACGAAAAAGCCGGACTGGCCTTGGACATGGTGCGCTCGCTGTGGCCAGGGATGTACAGCATCCGTTTCATGGGCTCGTCGGGCCTGGGGCTGGCCTACGCCGCCGCCGGCCGGGTGGACCTGTACTTCCACCACTCCCTGATGCCCTGGGACCTGGCCTGCGGCCTGGTCCTGGCCCAAGAGGCCGGGGCGAAAGTGGTGGACCGTCAGGGCAACCCAGGCGCCCTCTTCACCCCCAGCGTCATCGTCTCCAGCCCCATCCTGGTGGAAGAATTCCTCAAAAAGACCGACGGGCTGCCCTGGCGGACGGCGGGTTAGCGCCCAGCCCCTGGGCCCTTGTTCTCAACCACCACTTCTGCGGCTACCAACTCGTCCACCTCGGCCTGGCTGAAGCCGCGTTCCAGCAGGACCTCGGCGCTGTGCTCGCCCAGCATGGGGGCGCGGGTGCGTATCCGGCCGGGGGTGGCCGATAGTTTCACCGGGATGCCGATGTTATGTATGGTGCCCAGGTCGGGGTCTTCCAGGTCCACCAGCATCTTCCGGGCCAGCACCTGGGGGTCGTTGTAGACCTGTTCCATGTTGTAGATGGGCCCGGCCACGACGCCCGCTTCCTCCAGCATCTTGAGCCAATAGGCCGTCGTTTCGGCGGTAAAAGTTTCCTCCAACAAATCCGCTAG
>JACZYV010000008.1:0-37752 GCA_022570905.1 Chloroflexota bacterium | reverse complement strand
TCCATGACCCCGCTCAAGCAGATCGCCTCCATCTCCACCCCCGACGCCCGGGCCATCATGATTCAGCCCTGGGATACCGGGTCGCTGCGGGAGATCGAGAAGAGCCTGATGTCCTCAGACATGGGGTTCAATCCGTCCAACGACGGTTCAACCATCACCGTGCCCATTCCCCAGCTTACCCAGGAGCGCCGGCAAGAGATGGTCAAGCTTCTCAAACGCAAGATGGAAGACGGCAAGGTATCCGTAAGGAACGCCCGCCGGGACGGTTTAGAGTCGTTGCGTAAGCTGGAGAAAGACAAAGCGATCTCTCAGGACGACGGACGCCGCGCCCAGGACCAGCTGCAGAAGACCACTGACGGTCATACCAAACAGATCGACGAGACAGGTTCCGCCAAAGAGGCGGAGATCCTGCAGGTCTAGCATAGTGCCGGTTGAGCCTCTTCCATCCCAGCCAGCGGCCGGAGACGGCGCACAACCGTCCACCGGGGATGGCGCAAACGTGCCGGTCCATGTTGCTTTTATCATGGACGGCAACGGACGGTGGGCGCAGAAGCAGGGCCTTCCGCGCATCGCCGGTCATGAGGTGGGCGTGCAGCGCATCCAGGGCATATTGGAGACGCTAGAGCCCATGGGTGTGAAGTTTGTCACCCTCTATGCGTTTTCAACGGAGAACTGGGGCCGCCCCCAAGAAGAGGTTGACGGCATCATGGATGTCTTCTCCGAGGCGGTGGCCAGCCAAACCCAAGTGCTCCACGAGAAGAACGTGCGCATAGTCCACGTGGGCCGGACCGAGAACCTGCATCCTGACCTTCGAGACGCGGTGGCTGAAGCTCAGCGTTTGACCAGCAAGAACACCGGTATCACCATGAACGTGGCCTTCGACTACGGCGGCCGCGACGAGATCCTGGAAGCGGTCCGCCGCATCATGAAGGACGGGATCAGTCCGGACGCGATCGACGAAGAACTGTTCAGCCGGTATCTGTTCACCGCCCATTGCCCCGACCCCGACCTAATCATCCGGACCGGTGGAGAACAGCGCATCAGCAACTTCCTCCTCTGGCAGTCGGCTTACAGCGAGATGTACCATACGACAACTCTGTGGCCGGACCTCGACGCCGCCGAGTTGGCCCGGGCGTTGGAGGACTTCGGAAACCGCCGCCGCCGCTATGGTGGTCTCAACCCCGAAGACCAATCCCCCGGATCCCAAACGTCTAACCAAACCCCTAAACAGTAGGAACAGGGAAGAGTTCTTGCTCCAACGGTCGCTTACGGCGTTGGTTGGAATCCCCGTTCTGGTGGGCGCCGTCTGGTTGGGGGCCCCGTGGTTGACCGTATTGGTATTGGCGGCCGGCGTGGCCGGCGTTTGGGAACTCTACCGGATGACACCAGCTACCGTAGGCCCCTTGCCCGTTTTTTTGGGAGCCGCCTGGGTGGTTGCCATGGTGTCTGGAGCCCAAGCCGCATCCGGCCGCGACAATTTCCTAATCATATCCGGTGGCGTGATGGCCGCCGGTTCATTCGCCGCATTGCTCTGGTTCATCGCCTTTTATCGAGGCGCCGGTCCAACCGGGATTCGCGGATATTCCCTCGGTTTCTCTTACCTGATCTTGGGGCCCATCTACGTTGGGTTTCTCTTGGGCCATGCTCTGATGCTCCGGGAGATTCCTGGGCCGGGTGGCCTGGGTCTTGAACCGTCAGGGACGGCGGACCTGGGGCGTAGCTGGCTCTTGTTTGCCATTCTGGTCACATTCGCCGTGGACACGGGAGCCTATCTGGTGGGACGGGCGGTGGGGAGCCGGCCCATGGCCCCAAGCATCAGTCCCAACAAGACCTGGGAAGGAAGCCTGGGCGGGTTCGCCGCCGCGGTGGCCGCCGCCGTGGCTCTGGGGCTGGTTTTCGATCTGGAGATTCCGGTATGGCAGCAGGCGGTGATCGGGGGCGTGGTGGGGGTCGTAGCCCAATGGGGAGACCTGATAGAGTCCAAGCTGAAGCGGATTGCGGACGTGAAGGACGCTGGTAGTATAATTCCTGGACATGGCGGGCTGTTGGACCGTTTGGACAGCCTGCTGTTGACCCTGCCGGCCGTCTATTATCTGCTCGTTACGGTGTTTGCCCCCTAAACCGCCAGCACCCGTCGGTGAGTTAGCTTAAAATGAAAAGAATCGTCATACTTGGGTCAACCGGGTCCATCGGCTGCCAAACCCTGGATATCGTCCGTGCGTTTCCAGACGAGTTCGAGGTGGTCGGTCTGGCCGCGGGCAACAACATCGAGCTTCTGAACGAGCAGATCAAAGAATTCAACCCCAAGCACGTCTGCTGCATCAACCCTCCCGCAAAAGCCTTTCGGGGCATAGAATTCACCCCGATGGAAGATATGGTTTGCCTGGACAACGTGGACCAGGTGATGGTGGCGCTCATGGGCAGCGTGGGCCTGGTGCCGACTCTGAACGCGCTCAAGGCCGGCAAGTCAGTCGCCCTCTGCAACAAAGAGCCCATCGTCATGGCCGGTGGACTGATAAAGGAGTATGAGTCGCGCTACGGCGGAGAAGTGCTTCCGGTGGACAGCGAGCCAAGCGCCATCTGGCAGTGCCTCCGGGGCGAGACCAGTGAGATACTTAGGTTGCTGATAACCGCCTCGGGTGGGCCGTTCCGCACCACACCCATGGAAGAGATGGAAGGGGTCACACCGGAGCGGGCCCTCCAGCATCCCACCTGGAAGATGGGCAAGAAGATAACGATAGACTCTGCTACGCTGATAAATAAGGCGTTTGAAGTGATCGAAACGCATTGGTTGTTCGACGTGCCCTGGGACAGGATCGAAGTGGTGGTCCATCCGCAAAGCACCATACATTCCATGGTCGAGTTCGCAGACGGCTCGGTGAAGGCCCAGATGGGCCCCCCGGACATGCGGCTGCCCATCCAGTACGCTCTGTTCTACCCGAAACGCCTGCCGAATCCGATGATTCCCAGGCTGGACACCTCGATATCTCACTCCATGACCTTCGCCCCCATGGAGCCGGGACGCTTTCCCTGCTTCGACCTTGCCGTCGCGGCGGGCAAGAAGGGTGGCACCCATCCGGCGGTGCTGAGCGCGGCCGACGAAGTGGCGGTCCAAGCGTTCTTGGATTCCAAGATCCGCTTCACTGAGATACCCAAAGTCATCGACCGGGTCCTGTCCGAACACGAATCTCTCCCGGGAGAAAACGCAGAGGACTTCTTGGAAGCGGACCGTTGGGCCGCGGAACGGACGGTAGAACTAATCGGCGGTTAGAGATCCTTCGCGATCTTAAGACCGTAATATCTTCAGTGACACCCGACGCGATATTTGATAATAACTTTGTATAGTAACCAAGCATGGAAACTTTCCTCATAGCCGTTGGCACTCTAGTGCCACTGCTCCTCATCTTGGTGGTCATTCACGAGTTTGGCCATTACGCTACCGCCCGTGCCATGGGCGTAAAAGTTCTGGAATTCGGAGTTGGCTTTCCGCCACGGGCCTTCGGCGTCTACACCGGAAATACGCCCGTTCGGTTGGACGGGGCCACCCGGTACGTCGGCCTGTCCGGCCCAGCGGAACTGGGCCGAGGCCTGAAGGTAAAGATTAGTTCCGCCGAAGATGACCAAGGCAATCTGGTGGCCCGCGTCATAGAGTTGAGCAAGAAGCCGGCCAAGGGAGAACGGGAGGACGAGCCGGAAGAAGAGCGCCCCGGTGAAGCGGACCTCCTGAAGCATGAGGGCAAGATACGCTCCGTCGGAGACGGGTCATTGGTCCTGGCCGACATGCTCTACTCGGTGAACTGGGCGCCCATCGGCGGGTTTGTCCGACTGGCTGGAGAAGCCAACCCCAACGTCCCCCGCAGCCTGGCCGGCAAGGGAACCGGCACCCGGTTCCTGGTCCTGATCGCCGGGCCGTTGATGAACGCTGTACTACCCCTCTTGATCTTCACCGTGCTGCTGATGATTCCTCAGGACGTCGCGGTGGGCCGTCTGGTGATAGCGGAGGTCGGAGAGAACACGGCGGCGTCCAAGGCGCAGGTGCAGGCGGGGGATGTCGTCCTCAAGGCCAACCGAAGGGTCATCGAGAACCGGTTGGATTTCACCCGTGAGATCAACCTGAACGGCGGTTCCAACATGGCGATGTTGGTCGAGCGGGAAGGTCAGGAATTATTGCTGCATCTCCGGCCCCGGTTCGACACTGAGTCGGGCCGCTGGCTGGTGGGTGTATTCCCGCGCCTGGATGACGTCACCATCGTTAGCCGGTCGGAGCCAATCTGGGAAGCCATCCCCAATAGCTTCGTCAATACCTGGGAGATGCTGGTGCTGGTCAAACAGGCCCTGGGCGGGGCCTTTGGGGAAGGCTCGTCGCCGCAGTTCTCCGGCCCCATCGGCATTGCCCAGATCACCGGGGAGGTAACCCGTAGCGCCGGCTGGGTCGGGTGGTTGGGCGTGGGCATACTGCTCAGCATCAACCTGGCCGTCTTGAACATCCTGCCCATCCCCATGCTGGATGGAGGCCGGTTGGTCTTTGTGGTGTTGGAATGGGCGCGCCGCGGGAAGAAGATACCGGCCCATAGAGAGGGTATGGTGCACCTGATCGGTTTCGCGTTGCTGATGGGCGTCATCTTGCTGGTGAGCGTCAACGACATTAGCCGCCTGATTGACGGCCGAAGCTTCCTGGGCTAGTTGCGCCAACCCACGCCTCGGGGCCGCGATTTACTGGGCTAGCTGCCCCCAACCTGTGCCGATTCCGCCCGTCTCGCCCTGGCACCATTCCCCTCATTCGTGTACCATTAGCCTGCTTTCGCATCGAATAGCGAGGTATGCCCAAATAGGCATGATGTTGCGGGAATTTAACCTCTGTGATCTGGTGGTTTAGGCTGGTCGTTGAGGAAAGGGCGAGATGAATAAACGTCGAGTAACCAAGCCGGTCTATGTGGGCGGCGTTAAGATAGGCGGCGGAGCGGACGTTACAGTCCAATCCATGACCAAGACCGACACCCGGGACGTGAAGGCCACGGTCAAGCAGATCCACGAACTGGAAGAGGCAGGCTGCGAGGTGATTCGCAGCGCCGTGCCCGACGCTCAGGCGGCGGAGGCCATGGCCGAGATCAAGAAGCAGATCCACATCCCTCTCATCGCCGACATCCACTTCCATTACAAGCTGGCCCTTACATGCCTCGAAGGCGGCATCGACTGCCTCCGCCTGAACCCCGGCAACCTGCGCAACGAAGACCAGGTGCGCGAGGTGGTGCGGGCGGCAAAAGAGCGCGGCATCCCCATCAGGATCGGTGTCAACTTCGGCAGCCTGCCCCCGGTGGGCGGCATCGGCCGCACCAGGGGGTTCTCCCGGCACATGGACCTGGTCAACAGTTTGCCCAAGGCCGGCGAGGCCCGTGATGGCGACTACAGCGTGGTCGACCACATGGTGGCGACAGCGTTGTGGGAGATCAGCCTGCTGGAAGAGCAGGACTTCGACCAGATAAAGATATCCATGAAGGCCTTTGACGTTCCCACCACCGTGGAAGCCTACACCCGCTTGGCCGGTATGATGCCCTATCCATTGCATCTGGGCATCACCGAAGCCGGCACCCCCATGGCCGGTTCCATACGCACGTCCGTTGGCCTGGGCGTGCTGCTCTACAACGGGATCGGCGACACCATCAGAGTTTCGTTGAGCGGCGACCCTACCGAAGAGGTTGTGGCCGGCTTCGAGATACTGAAGTCCCTGAATATGCGCAAGAAGGGCGCGGTCTTGGTGGCCTGCCCCAGTTGCGGCCGGGCCGACGTGGACGTGATTAAGCTGGCCAACGATGTGGACGCCCTGCTCAAGAAGGGCAAGAAAGTGATCACCGTCGCTGTCATGGGGTGCGAGGTCAACGGACCCGGAGAAGCCAAGGACGCCGACGTGGGCATCGCGGCCGGAGCGGGCCGCGCGGTGATATTCCGCAAAGGCAAGAAAGTGCGCGTGGTGCCCGAGGCCGAGATGTTGACTGCCCTGATGGAAGAGGTGGAAAACACTCTGGTACCCGCCGGCGACTGAACCGGCAGGTCCTTCTGTACGGCCACCGCGGCTCCGGTGAACGATTGTGCCGCCCAAGGTCCATTGCCGACTAATATTTTGACTCAGTAGCCTTGGACATACTGGGAGACTATCCGGCCCCTCCACGCCCCCCTGGCGGCTTTTTAGGGACATTCCATTTGGGTCTTAGCGTCTCCAACTGTCCGATCGCAGTCGCTATAATGGTTTGGCTCCGCCTGGCCGGACTGAATCCCGCTTCGAGCGATTCCGCAATCCCGGCGATTCCGACATTTCCAAGGGGGCTACGCCCAGATATGAGATTCTCCCGGATGGTCTCCAAGACACTACGGTCCGACCCTCCCGACGCCGAAACCGCCAGCCACCGGTTGCTGCTGCGGGCCGGGCTGATCCACCAGGTGGCCGCCGGCATTTACGCCTATCTGCCATTGGCCCTGCGGTCGCTGCGCAAGATAGAAAACATCATCCGGGATGAGATGGACGCCGCCGGCGGGCAGGAGTTGATGCTGCCGGCGCTACAGCCCCAGGAACTCTGGGAACAGACGGGGCGGAAGGAGGCCTTCGGCGACAACATGTTCTCCCTGGAGGACCGGCGGGGCCGCCCCATGGTGCTGGCGCCCACCCACGAAGAAGTGATCACCAACGTAGTCAAAGCCAACGTCCAGAGCTACCGCGACCTGCCCCTCATCCTGTACCAGATCCAGACCAAGTTCCGGGACGAGGCCCGCCCCAGGGCCGGCCTGGTCCGGGTGCGGGAATTCGACATGAAGGACGCCTACAGCTTCAACGCCGACGAGGCCAGCCTGGAGGAGAGTTATCAGGCCATGGCCCAGGCCTACCGCAACATCTTTCGACGCTGCGGCCTGCCGGTCCTGATGGCCGAGGCGGACAGTGGGGCCATCGGCGGCAAGGATTCTCACGAGTTCCTGCTGGCCACCGAGACCGGCGAGGACACGGTCATCACCTGCACTTCATGTTCCTATACGGCCAACGCCGAGAAGGCCGAATCGACCTACCCTGAGGTCCCCGCCGAACCGGAACAGGCGCTGGAAGAGGTCAGCACCCCCGGGATCAAGACCATCGCCGGACTGGCCGAGTTCCTCGACGTGCCCGAGTCGAAAACGCTGAAAGCCGTTTTCTACATGTCCGACGGCGAGCCCGTGTTTGTCACCATTCGGGGCGATCTGGACGTGAACGAAGTCAAGCTTAGGAACGCCCTCCAGTCCAACGACCTGCGGCTGGCGGAAGACCACGAGGTCAAGGCAGCGGGACTGGTCGCGGGCTCCGCTTCGGCCATCGGCCTAACCGGCATCAAGCGGGTGGCCGATGTGTCCATCACCAGCGGCGGCAATTTCGTGGTGGGCGCCAACAAACCGGACACCCACTTCAAAGGGGCGAATTACCCCCGGGACTTTCAGGCGGACATCGTGACCGATATCGCTTTGGCCCAGCCGGGCCAGCTCTGCCCCCGCTGCGGGCACATATTGGAGTCCATCAAGGGCATCGAAGTGGGGCATATCTTCAAGCTAGGGACTTTTTTCAGCGAGACTCTAGACGCGTATTTCCTGGACAGTGAAGGGCAGCGGCGCCCCATCATCATGGGTTGCTATGGCATCGGCGTGGGACGGTTGCTGGCGGCGGCGGTGGAGCAGAATAACGACGAGCAGGGTATCGTGTTTCCGGTCCCGGTCGCCCCCTATCAGGCCCACCTGGTTGGACTGAACATCGCCAACGAGGAAGTGGCTGAAGCTGCAGACAAGTTGTACAAAGAGCTCGTAGACGCGGGGGTGGAGGTGCTGTACGACGACCGGGAGGACGCGGCGGCGGGTGTTAAGTTTAACGACGCTGACCTGCTGGGCATGCCGGTGCGGCTGGTGGTCAGCCCCCGGAATATAAAAGCCGGTGTGGTGGAGATAAAGGGCCGAACGCAGTCCGAGGCCCACACGGCGCCACTGGACGGGGTGGTGGAAGCAGTGCGGGAAATTCTTAACGCTGTGGAAGGGCTCGAGAAAATCAGTCCGGCAGAGTAATTCCCGCTACTATGAGGGCCCTGGCCCCGCCTCCATACAAGAAGACAGGTACTTTAGGTTCTGCAACAGGGCCGGCGCGATCTTTCCTTTGTGAGAACTGGACAACATTAGCAGCAGGCGGAGTTGGGCCGCCAGGTCCGCGGCCAAGGCCCGTTTGGCTTCCGCAACCGTATCTCCCTCCACCGGCACCCTGACCCCCGCAAGGGGCAGTTGGGTCCGTGATTCCGCAGCCCAGTACTTGTCCAGGCTGTCCAAGATCACGATGGGAATCTCCTTGCTCAGCACGTAATTGGCGTCGGCGGCGCAGTCTGCAGGGCCAATCACGTCAATCAACACCCGGGTGGACTCTGAATGGCTGAGGTGGAAAACGGCGGCGTTGGGCTGACTGGTGGATATATATCGCCAATTCCAGCCCTCTGGAGTGGCGTAGTCCAAGCCGGGCTCGATCTTGATCGGTGTGGTGATATCCTCGGCTAGAGGACGGTCATCCTGCGTCATTCCCGTGTTCTCCCTCGTCTGCTCCGTCCAATTCCCAGGCCGCATAGACCTGGTCCGGCAGGGTGATGGGCCCAACCGCGTCTTCGTACTCCTTCACATGTTTGGTGGTGAGCAGCGCGATGGCCTTGAGCATCTGGGGGCTTACTTTGATACGGGCCCGCAGTATGGGCTCCCGTTCCTCCATCTGCTCTCCAAAGAACAGCACCGCGGAATATAGGCTGCTGAAGATGTGCATGGAGTCGCTGTAGAACGTGATCGGATCAAGGGAACCCTCTTGAGGAGCGTTGCCCTCACCGGTCCCCTCGCTCTGGCTTACGCCTGGATTAACGTAAGACTCATCACTGGGGACCTTATCGTCAGGGGGAACGTAGGGCCGTTGAATGATGGGCATGGGGCCTCCATTGGTCGCGGTACGGGTCCGCTTGGTTTCACCGGTTAATTTTACGCTGGTTAGTTTCACGCCCGGGCCCGCGGGTCTGGGACGGGCCTTATTATACACGCCTGGCATGGCCAAAAATCTCCCCAGATTTTTGATATACGGTCCGGGCGCACCAAAAATTTGGCGGGTGCATCATATATATCAGAGAACGAAACGGCCGGGGGAGCCAGAAAAAGTAATGTCAGAGATCGGTGATTTTAGAAAAGCCAAAGACCAGTACTTCGAAGGCGGCGAGGATTCGCCTCTGACTCCGGCGCAGCGGAAGCGGTTCAAGGGGCTGCGGTATTTTGAGGAGAACGCGGACTTGCAGTTTGTTCTCTCCGTGGAAGAGTTTCCCAAGGAATCCAAAGACCTGATCCAGATGGCGACCAGCTCCGGGGACACGGCGCCCCATACGCGTTGGGGCCAGCTAAAGTTCGAGGTCGACGGGGTGCCCGTGGCCTTGACGGTGTACCGCGGCGCCGGCGGGGATGATTATTTCCTTCCGTTCATGGACGCCACAACTGGGGAGGAGTCCTATTCAGACGGCCGCTACCTGGACCTGCCGGCCAACGGAGACGGCCGCCTGGTGGTGGACTTCAATTACGCCTACAACCCCTACTGCGCCTACAACTCCGATTGGAGTTGTCCCATTCCCCCATCGGAGAACCGGCTTCCGGTGTCCATCACCGCCGGCGAGAAAAGTTTTCTTGACGCCGAGGGCCATTAGTGGCTAGTTCATGGTGTGGTGCGGCGAAGGGATATGTCTCCCAATAATGTCGCCCCCCACCTCCGACTACGTCGAGCGCCGATTCGATCGAGCGTCCTCGGCGTCGCCGGGAAGTCTCCCCGATCAATCGGGGGACCTAACCCTCCCCAACGCATGGGGGAGGGGATTTTTTTGATCTAGACTCGTGCTTTGCGGGTCTGATGGTAGTGGCCTACGGCGATGGCCTCCCATTCGTGGGTGGAGCGTCCCTGTCCGATCAGCCCCAATAGCAGCATGATGGCGTATCCAAGTTGGTCCCGGGACGCGTTGGGATGCCCGGCGATGGCCGTCCGGACCTCCTGGGCGGTATAGGAGAATTGGGGAAGGCCGCGTTCGGCCGCCCACCCAGCCAATGACGAGATCAGCAAGTCCAACGCAGGCACCGGCCAATTGATGCCGCTGGGTTGGCAGAGGGCCACGGCCTGGGGTTTCC
Source organism: Chloroflexota bacterium (assembly GCA_022570905.1). GTDB lineage: Bacteria > Chloroflexota > Dehalococcoidia > Lucifugimonadales > UBA3495 > UBA9611. The sequence goes on along the minus strand of JACZYV010000008.1, from coordinate 27,567 downwards.
ATTGACTGGCTAGCTCATCAAGCGACTCGATCAGGTGGGAGACCCGGACCGCGGGGTCCAACTTGCGCCGGGTTGAGAGCCCTGTGACACCGCTTTCAATCACTTCTCCATCCTTGAACACCGCCCATCCGGTTTCTCTGACCCCCGCGTCCAGGGCCAGCAGCACTGGATGGTCGAAATACACCGTCATAGGGACACCACCGCTGCGTCCACCGCGGCCCCTGTGATCGTCTGTGTGGCCGCTGCATGAGGCGCAGGGGCCCGGGAAGCGGTAAGCGCCGTAAACAATGGTGATTTCCCCGCGCCCAACATCTTCTGGCCCGGCTGCTCCGGTCCACTGGAACGCGGCGCTTCCGGGTTTTTATCGATATGGGAGGGTAGTTGGTACAACCCGGTATAGTAGTAGGTGCCGCACTGTAGGCAGATCCAGTCGCCCTCGTCGGATGCCAGGTCGCCTTGGCATTTGATGCAGGTCTTTAGCCGGAACCAATTCACGATTCATCCCGTTCAGGTCTGTCCTGGCAGATTTGCGGTTAGCGATCACGACAGCTACTAACCGATGTCCAGTTATCTGGTAAGCAACAATTACATTATCAGAACAATTGTTCTAAAACAATGAATCTCTGTCACAACCGGGCCGCGATTCGATCACGTTTCGTTGAATAATGACGATCCTCGAGCCTGGCAACCTTGACCCTTGAATTGGCGGTTTCTATAATTGTTTGTTGCGTGCGTGATTCGTTGGTACTTAGCCAACCTTAGGCATCGACCCAAACCTCCGGAGGAACACACAGATTGACCGAGCCCTCAACCCAGCCTCCCACGGCGCAGAGCATCGATGAGATTACCCGCTCCGCCTCGGCGGAGTTGGATGACCTGGACGACCTGGAAGCCGTGGACCAGTGGCGCGTCTCATACCTGGGCCGTCGCGGCACGCTGACCACCGTCCTGCGCAGCCTGTCGTCGCTTGAGGTGGAGGACCGCCGCACCATAGGCGCGCTGGCAAACCAGGCCAAGACCACCCTAGAGGAACTGCTGGATGAACGGGTCCGCCAGATCAGCCAAGCGGCATTGGTCCGCTCCGCCAGTGAGGACCGTCTGGATGTCACTCTTCCCGGCCGCCCCGCCTTGGGGGGCCGGCTCCACCCGACCACGCAGATCGTCCGGGAGATCTGCGACACTTTTGTGGCTATGGGATTCGGCGTTGTTGAAGGCCCGGAGGTTGAGTGGGACCATTACAATTTCGAGATGCTGAACATCCCCAAGGGCCACCCGGCGCGGGACATGTGGAATACCCTCTGGGTGGACTACGAGGACCCGGCAGGCGAGAACGCCATGCTGCTGCGGACGCACACCTCGCCGATGCAGGCCAGGGTCATGGAGAGCCGTGAACCGCCCATAAGAGTGGTGGTGCCGGGCAAGTGCTACCGGTATGAGGCCACCGACGCCACCCATGAATGGCATTTCTACCAGGTTGAGGGTCTGGCCGTTGGTGAAGGCATCACTTTCGCGAACCTCAAGGGCACCCTTTATGAATTCGCCCGCAAGATGTTCGGAGAGGAACGCCGGATACGTTTCCGCTGTGACTATTTCCCCTTCGTTGAGCCCGGCGTGGACATGTCCATCGATTGTTTTGCCTGTCAGGGTGAAGGCGGCGGTTGCCGCATCTGCCGTGACAGCGGATGGATCGAGATAATGGGCGGCGGGATGGTGCATCCCAAAGTACTAGAGGGCGTGGGTTACGACACCGGGAAGTACACCGGATTCGCCTTTGGCATGGGCCCGGAGCGGATCGCCATGCTGAAATACGGGATCGACGACATACGCCATTTTTACGCAAACGATCTCCGGTTCTTGCGCCAATTTTAACAAGACATCTGGCTGGTGGGCCGTGGCCCGCCGCTTATCAGGCCCCGTTATGCGCTGGAGCCTGCCGGAATATGAGATAAAAAGATGAGAGTGCCCCTTAGCTGGCTCAAACAATATGTGGACATCGACCTGCCCGCCGAGGAATTGGCCCACCGCCTGACCATGGCCGGCATCGAAGTCGGCGAGGTGGAGGTCATCGGCGGCTGGAGCGAGGTATTCGTCGGCCATGTGACCGATGTTCGTCCCCATCCCAATGCCGACCGGTTGCGCCTTTGCGTGGTGACCACCGGCGCCGAACAGTTGGAAGTGGTGTGTGGCGCGCCGAACGTGGCCGCCGGACAGAAGATCTGCTTCGCCAAGGTGGGGGCCAATATCTACAACACCCACACCCAACGGCATGAAACCTTGGAAGCCGCCAAGATCCGGGGTGTTGAGTCCCAGGGAATGATCTGTTCCGCCGTAGAGTTGGGTCTGGGGGACGACCATTCGGGCATCATCGTGCTTCCCGACGACGCTCCCACCGGAACCCCTCTGGACGAATACCTGGGCGACACCGTTTTGGACCTGGAACTCACCCCCAACCGTTTGGACTGTCTTTCGGTCCTGGGCGTGGCCCACGAGGTGGCAGCCTTAACTGGAAAGAAAGTCCGAGAACCGGATGCAAGCTACGAGGAAGCAGGCGCACCCATCACGGAACAGATCAACATCAGCGTTGCCGACCCGGACCTGTGCCGCCGCTACACCGCCAGCCTGCTTCAGGGCGTCAAGATAGGCCCCTCCCCTCAGTGGCTGCAGGACCGGCTGACCAGGGCTGGTCTGAGGCCCATCAACAACGTGGTGGACGTCACCAACTTCGTGATGCTGGAGTATAACCAGCCGCTGCACTCATTCGATTACGACCTGATCAAAGACGCCACGATCATCGTTAGGCGGGCACGGCCGGGAGAGTTGCTGACCACCCTGGACGGCGTGGAGCGGAGGTTGAGCGCCGAGAACCTGGTCATCGCCGACGCCAACGACGCCATTGGCCTGGGCGGGGTCATCGGCGGGGCCAACAGCGAGATCAGCGACCGCACGGTGAACGTGCTTTTGGAGTCGGCGACCTTCAACGGGACCAATAACCGGGAGACCGCCCAGTCCATGGGGCTGCGCACCGAGGCCACCCTGCGGTTCGAAAAGGGCCTCCGCCCGGAATTGGCGCCCATCGCCCTGCGCCGGGCGACCGGGTTGATCCACGAGATCGCCGGCGGGACCGTCGCGCCTGGAATCGTGGATGTTCTGTCCGGCGAGGGCGCCGATCCTCCGGTCGTGCCGCTGAGCAGCAAGAAGATCAAGGGGATCCTGGGCATGGACGTGGACCTGAAACGAGTCCAGGAGATCCTGGACGCTTTGGGTTTCACCTGGGAGTCCACCGGCGATGCTGAACTGAAGGTCACGGTGCCCTACTGGCGTAACGACGTAAACATCGAAGAGGACTTGGTCGAGGAAGTTGTTCGGAACATCGGTTACGATTCCGTCCCGACAACGATGCTCTCCAGCCCCATACCGTTCCAACAGCCGGTGCCCATCATGGGGCTCCGCGACCAGATCAAGGACCTGCTGGTGGCCGCGGGGATCCAAGAGATGATCAACTATCCGTTGGTAACCCTGCGGCAGTTGGAACAGGTTGAACAGTTAGACCCTGCTCGCCCGCCGCTGCGGATCGCCAACCCGTTGAGCTCCGACCGCGAATATCTGCGCACCACGCTGCGGGCCAGCCTGCTGGGAAACCTGGCCGCAAACCAAGGCCACAGCGCCGGGCCTTTCCGGATGTTTGAGGCCGGAAGGGTGTTTTTGCCCCGCGACGGAGACCTCCCCGAAGAACGGGAGACCGTCGCCGGCGTGTTGGCCGGGCTCCGCCATGAACCATCATGGCTGGAAGACCAGGGCCTGCTGGACTTCTACGACGCCAAGGGCGTTGTGGAGTTGGTGCTGGACCGCTTGGGCGTGGCCGCCACCTACGAGCCCGTCGATGACCCAGCCTTCCATCCGGGACGCTGTGCCGTCATCAAGGCTTCAGAATCGGTGCTGGGCATGGTTGGCGAGGTCCACCCGGCCGTGATGGACCGGTTGGGTCTGGAGCAGCCAAAGGTTGCCGCATTTGAGCTTTACCTTGAGCCCATCATGGCCGCCCTGCCCGCATCGCAGCGGCAGTTTGAGCCATTGCCCAGATATCCCTCCGCCACCCGTGACCTGGCGCTGGTGATGCCCTCCGATGTGAATGCCGTGCGGGTGACCCAGTTGATACTGCGCCACCGGGGCGTGGACCGCGCCGAGTTGTTCGACATCTACGCCGGTGAAAATATCGCCGAAGGCACCAAGTCGTTGGCATTTCACGTATACTTTCAAGCGGGGGACCGGACCCTGACCAACGAAGAGGTCAACCGGTCTCTGGAAGGGCTTTTGCGGACCCTGGAACGGGAATTGAACGCAACTTTGAGGGCCTAGCTGGCCCAACCCACCAAGATAGGCATATGACTAGTCACAATCACGGTCAACATCATGACGGGGGGCACGCCCCAGTCCACTCCCACGGCCATGGCCACGCCGCTGAGGACATGCTCAGCGTTGAGGAGGCCTACGAACGCATAATGGCCAGCTTCCAGGCTTTGGAGGCCGAAGAAAAACCGCTGCTGGAATCTATGGGGCAGGTGCTGGCCGAGGACATAAAATCGCCGCTGGCGCTGCCTCCGTTGGCCAACTCGGCGATGGACGGATACGCCCTGCGCCATAGCGACATCGCCGGGGCCTCCCAGGAAAAGCCCAGCAATCTGGATGTCATCGGTATCGTGGCGGCCGGTCAGATGCCCGATAAGACGGTCGCTCCCGGCACGGCCATCCGGATCATGACCGGTGCGCCGATGCCCGACGGCGCCGACACGGTGGTGCCCTTCGAGGAGACCGACGAGGTGCAGCGCAAGCGGGAGGGAAAGCCTCTGGACCAGGTTGCCATATTTGCCGACATGCCCGTGGGCTGCAACGTGCGCCCCGCCGGCGAGGACATAAGTCAGGGCGCCTTGGTATTGGAGAAAGGCACTGTGGTGCGGGCTGCCGAAGTTGGGGTTATCGCGTCACTGGGAATGAACAAGGTTAAGGTCATACGCCGCCCGGTGGTGGCGGTGTTGGCCACTGGCGACGAACTTGAGGACACCGGCGCCCCCCTTTCCGCCGGCAAGATCTATGATTCCAACAGCTTCAGCGTGGCCGCGTCGGTGGTGGCCAGCGGCGGCGTTCCCAGGATATTGGGCATCGCCAGGGATAATCTGGAGGACCTGAACGCCAAGCTGGAAGCCACCGCGGGAGCCGATCTGGTGGTCACTTCGGCGGGGGTATCCAAGGGCGATTATGATATCGTGAAAGATGTCCTCAACGAGAGAGGCGAGATGAATTTCTGGTCGGTGCGCATGCGCCCGGCCAAACCGTTGGCCTTTGGGCACCTGAACGGTCCCGGCGGCGGCAAGAACATCCCCCTCCTGGGCCTGCCGGGCAATCCGGTGAGCGCCATGGTGGCCTTTGAGATGTTCGCCAGGCCGGCGATTCGCACGATGCTGGGCAGGGCGAAGATTCCCCGGCCGATGGTTGAGGGTGTGCTGACCGGCCCGATCCGGAACGAAGATGGACGCCGGGTATATGCTAGGGTGGAGGTGGAGCTGAAAGATGGAATTTACCAAGCCACGCCCACCGGCCCCCAGGGCTCCAATATCCTAACGTCCATGTCCAGGGCCAACGGCCTGGCGATATGCCCCGAGGACCTGCCGGGTAAGAACGCAGGCGAAAAGGTACAGATCATCATGTTGGATTGGAACGAAGAGGTGCAAGTATGACGACTCAAGACCCCAATGCCGAAGAACTGGCAACCGAAGAACCAGTGGAAGAACAGCCGGAAAAAGAGAACCCTTTGTTCCTGATCAGCGCCGACCGTTTGAAGAAATTGGACCGCTCCCCAGTGCACCTGGTGGCTGGAAGGTTGACCTCCAACAGCCCGTCCAAGTCAAAGCCAATAAGTGAATTGGGCGACGTAAAGAGCCTGATCCGGGAGATATCCCAGAATTACAAGAACGAGCCCAATTTCATCCGGTCAGACATGCCGGTGCAGGAGATCGTGTTCCGGACGCTACTGGCCCGGAACAACCGGCCCATGTCGCTGACGGACCTGCATTACGAGTTAACGGAACGCTGGGCCACCCCCATCCGGCCGATCGTCATAACCGAGGAACGGCTGCTCCGCATCTTGGACAGCGACACCTATTATGGGTTCGCGAGAAAGTAGGTGAGCGGTTCACTGCTGAGTCCGTATACCGGCCACTAACTTCTTCAGAAAGAACCAGAGGTCACAAAAAAACCGGGGTGTGAATCACACACCCCGGTTTTTGTTTAATCACGGTTGGGCGGTCTAGGCGGCTGCCAGTTGATCCTTGGCCAGTCCGATCAGCTTGTTGAAAGCCTCGGTATCTTGAACGGCCAGATCGGCCAGAATCTTGCGGTCCAACTCCACTCCGGCCAGCTTCAGACCGTGCATGAACTGGCTGTAGGTGGTGCCGGCTTCGCGGCAGCCTGCGCCGATTCGGATGATCCACAGACGGCGGAAGTCGCCTTTACGCTCTCGGCGATGCCGGTAGGCGTAGCTCCAAGCGTGCATGACCGCTTCTTTGGCCCACTTGTAATTGCGGGAGGAGGAGCCGTAGTAGCCTTTGGCGGCCTTCAGTATCTTTTTGTGGCGGGCGTGCTTAGTAACGCCACGTTTGACTCTAGACAAGGGTTGATCTCCGAAAAGGGATTACTGGCTTACCCGTAAGGAAGCATCCGGTGCAGACGTTTGAAGTCCGCACTAGCGACTGCCAACTTATCGGCGTATTTCCTGGTTACTTTGGTGGGTTTCTTGCGCCTCAGGTGGCTGCTCATACGCTTGCGCCGAAGCAACTTACCGGTGGCGGTTATGTGTATGCGGGCCTTGGCCCCTTTGTGTGTCTTAAGTTTTGGCATCAGCCAGTTCTTCTACTTGGTCCTTTTTTTTATCTGCTGGGGCGCTTTCCGCCGCCTTCTCCGACTTGGGGAGGGCGGGAATCAGCACCATGGACAACGCCCTGCCTTCCATGGCCGGTGGGCGCTCCAAGCGCACTTCGTCTTTTAATTCGTCGGCCACCCGTTTCAGGACCGAGAGGCCCAACTGCTGGTGGGCGGCCTCCCGACCGCGGAAACGGACGGTGAGCTTGACCTTGGACCCGTCGCTGATGAACTCGCGGATCTTGCGGGTCTTGGCGTCTAGGTCATGAGACCCAATGTTGGGCCGGAAGCGCACCTCTTTCTGCTCGGAGCTTCTCTGGCCTTTCTTGGACTCGCGTTCTTTCTTTGAAGTGAGATATAGGAGTTTGCCGTAGTCCAGTAGCCTGCAGACGGGGGGATCAGAGTTGGGAGCCACCTCAACCAGGTCCACATCGGCATCGCGCGCGAGTTGGAGCGCCCGGGCGAGGTCCATCACACCGAGCTGGGCCCCATCGTCACCGATGACTCTTACCTTGGGGCTGCTTATGCGCTCGTTGACCCGATATTGTCTAGCTATGCTCTGGTACCTCCGATAAAATCCTCATCAATTACGTGAAAGATAGGTGGATTCACTCTAGCATACGCCCTATACAACGTCAAACAGAATTCGGCATGCCCCAGGCCAGCCTACGGGGTGCGTCCGTACCTTTGCAGCAGGCGGTAAATCGCACCCGCCCCAAAGGTGATGGCAGCCACCGGCACACGCTCATCCGTGCCATGAATGGCTGAGACGAAATCCAGCGTCTTTGGCAGCAACATTGGCAAAAATCCGTAAGTTTGGATGCCCAGGCGGGCAAATAGCCTGCCGTCCGTTGCCGCAGGCATAAGCATGGGCACAGCGATGCCCTCCGGGTCGCTCTCCTTCAATACGCTGCTCAACGTATCGAATAGGCCCAAGTCGGGCTGCTGGGGCCCGGCGTCGTGACTCAGCACTTCAATCTCGATGTTGGCGCCGGTCCCGGCAATCTCAGCTAATTCCGATACCAATCTCTCTGGGCCAATGTTAGGCAGGAGCCGGCCGTCCAAGTCAACGGACACCTCTTCGGGAATCACGTTTATCCGCTCGCCGCCCCGCACCAACGTGGGGTTGACCGTGTTTCGGAACAGCGGGTTGAAGGTGCGGCCTCTGGCTCCCAGCAGCCTCAGGGCGACGGCTGTGAAACGGGGGTTGAGCAGGGCCGCCATCCCGGCGCGGGCGGGTGGGGGCAGGTGTTTGCCGATGGCCTGAAACATCATCCGGGCCTCTGGCGTCACGTGGATGGGCAGTTGGCGGGACTGGACCCGCTGCAGGAACCGGGCCAGTCCGTTCATGGGGTTGTCCCGCTGTGTCAGTGAGGCGTGGCCGCCCGCGCCCCGGAAGGTCGCCCGGAGATGGCACACTTGTTTCTCCGAGACCATGATGGGATAGAACCGGCGGCGGCCCAGGTTGAAACTGAACCCCCCGAACTCGCCGATGGCGTATCTTATCCCTTGGAATTGCTCGGGGTGGTCCTCGACCAGGTACCGGGCCCCCAGGTTTCCACCTGACTCCTCGTCACAAACCACAGCCAACACGATGTCGCCGGCCGGGATCATTCCATCTGTCTTGGCCCGCATGATGGCGTAGAGCATCATGGCGATGCCGCTCTTCATGTCCAGCGAGCCCCGCCCCCAGAGGAATCCGTCCACCAACTCTCCGCCGAAGGGCGGTTGCCGCCAACGGGCCGGGTCCGCGGGCACCACATCGACGTGGCCTTGAAGCAGCAGAGGCGGCGCGCTGCCATCGCCGGGCAGGCGGGCGATGAGGTTGGGACGGCCGGGCGTTTTGGCGAAGACCTGGTTCTGGATGCCAGCGCCGTCCAGCAGGGTTTTGATGTGTTGGATGCACCGCCCTTCGTTTCCCGGAGGGTTGGTGGTGTCGAACCGCACCAACTGCTGCGTCAACGCAACAGGGTCTACGTATGCGGTGTTGGAGGAAGGAGAAGCAATCGTAGACACGTTTTTCCGGCAAACGGAGCCCGAGGCGGTCCGCCCGCTACTCGTCGGCCGGGTCGTCGTCGAGGTCCAGGTCTAGATCGGATTCAATGTCCACGTTTGAACCCAGCCCCTGTAGGAACTCTTCAACCATTGGTGAAAGGGGGGTGGACGAGGCGGTGTCTCCCCCATTCTCCCGGTCATAGCGCTCTTCGAGCCGTTCCAGGAGACCGGCGACCTCCGATGTGTCTGAGACGATGTTCTGCAGCGAAGCGTATTGTTGGCGTCCCCGTTCTTGGTCCACTAGACGGCTGGGCAGTCCATATAGGGTGCACAGAATCTCCATCAGCCGCGCCGTTCCGGTGAAGTCCTCTTCCACCTGGAAATATTGGGGCAGATGGACCACAAATATTCGGGTCTCGATATCCATCTCCTCCAGGGTATTGGAGATCAGATAGGTGATGGTGGTTGGCCCTTCGTAATTGCTGGGGCGCACGCCAACCAGTTTGTATTCATCTTCGTTTCCGGAGTTCACCGTGCCCCCCGAGACCAACAATTGGCGGGTGTGGGGCACCATGTCGTACATCGCGCCAATCATGGAATAACGCTTGACCCCGAAATACTTGAGGACCTCGATCACAGAGTCGGTGTAGTCCTCTCCGTAGAGATGGGGTTCCAGCAGGTGCAGGGTGATGATGTCGGGCCCGTGTTCCCGGACGCAGGCGCTGATGGTGGTGGATGGGATCTTGTATTCCCTGACCCCCTGATTCAGGATCGATCTGGGACGGTAGCGGGTGAAGTCGTAGTAGCGCCCCGGCCGGACCAAACGCCCGATCTCCTTGGACTCAAGATGGCGCTCCAACCGCCTCAAGGTCAAAGTACCGACGTTTCCCACGTCGATCCAAGGCCTTAGGACCGCCAATACATGGGGGTCTTTTAGCTCTGGCAGGGGCTCTGGAAATTCGAAGTCGCCGATGCGCATGCTTCTAGTTTGACAGTGGCGATTTGGATTTACAAGGGGAGGCTATCCGGCCTAGTGTTAATATCGATCCGGGCCAGCTTCAGCTACGGGCGTGTGCGTCGGAAACCTGAATTTTGATATCATACGTAGCTACAAACTGAGGTGGGTGTAAGACCGGACCCAACGGGAACCCCATCCAAATCGCGCCGTCTCCGGACCAACGCGGCGGCCTTCCGGCAAATGACATTAAAGAAGGGCGAATGCCGACCATATTCCCGGCGGTCCTGACCGTCACCGTGGCTACCTTCCTCATTGCTGCCTGCGGCGGCGATACGGCGACGCCCACCATTGAGCCCACGGCAACTGAGATAGCCGAGGTCTCTCAAGAGACCGCCAGTCTACCAGTGTGGCGTTACGTGAACAGCGGCTGGGTTTCTCCGGTGAATGAGCAGTCCGCCAACGCGTTCTCCAGGGAATTGAGGGTGGCTGTGATAACCACTTCCCAAGAGATGGACGATTTCAACCGCGCCGTGATCAGCAAACGCACCAAGGGGACGGGAACTACTCTGGGCCGCCCGGAGTTTCCGGGCTCGGTGGTCCTGGTGGCCTATCTGTTGTGGCTGCCGGTCCAGGGCGACCCTCTGTCGGTGGTGGGTCTGGAGATCGACGGAAACCGGGCTGTGGTTGACCTGGAACTTGACGAAGATTCTCAGGGGCGGGCATATCCCTATCTCTATGCCCCCATGACCATGGTGACGGTGGACCGGTCATTGTTTCCGGCCGAGGGTCCGGTGGTCTTTGAATTCAGGTTGGACGGCGAACTCCAGGTCACGCTTACCGACACCCTGCGATAACAACATCAAACCAATGCGGGCTTTTCTGATTCGCGACCATCTTGGACCGCGAGGGGAATGCGTATGGTGAAAGAGGTGCCGGTCCCAACCTTGCTTTCGACGGAGATGGAGCCGTTGTGCTTGTTGATGATCTCTTGACAGATAGCAAGCCCCAGTCCCGTCCCGTTGAATTTCTCTGAATATAACGGGTCGAAGATTCGATCGATGTTCTTGGGGTCGATGCCGCTTCCGGTGTCCGAGATCACGATTTCGACTGACCCTTTTATTCCACAGGCATCGATGCGCAATCGGCCCCCGTTCTCCATGGCGTCTTGCGCGTTTGCCACCAAATTTTGCAAGGCCCGAATCAGGTGAGACGCCTCGCCCAAGACCGGGGGCAATTTAGATTCGATCGTAATAGATAGATCGATGTTTTCGTGCAGGACGAAACTGGCCATTGAATCATCGATCACGTCACCAATCTCGATCTGTGAAAAGGCGATTTCCCTGTTTGACCCAAAAGACAATAAGTTTGAAATTACATCATTCGCACGGGCGATCTCTCCGCTCATAAGCTCAAGCAATTCGGCGATCTTTTCTTTATTTTCGGTGGACCATTCGGCCTCGAACTTTCGGTTAATAAGGTACGCTGCATTTTCGATCGCACCCAAGGGGTTTCGAAGGTCATGCGCGATACCGCCTGACAATTGCCCAATTATCGCCAGCTTCTCAGACCTCATCGCCCGCTCCCGAGCGGCCTCGAGTTCTTGAGTCCGGATCTGCACACGTTCTTCCAATAGCTGATTCGATTGGATAATCTGCTGATTGGAACGAGAAAGCGCTTCCGTCAATCGTTCCAACTCCCGGTGGGCGACCTCGGACTCGTCGTGGAGAATGGAGATTTCGAGGAGATTTCCAAGCCCTTCTACAACAGAGGCCAAAAGATCAACTAATTCCGGATTGAAAGCGTTCTTTTTTTTGGAGATTAGGGTAACTAGGCCCAGGGTTCGATCACTGACTTTGATCGGCAGACACACCAGTGATTTCATTCCCAGATCGAGCAGAAATTGGGAAGCGGCAGGCCAGGTGGCGTAGTCGTCGGTCACAATTATCCTGCCCTCGGTGAACGCCCGAGTGCTAATGATTTGGGCCTTTGTAATCAAGGGCAAGGGGGGAGATTTTTCCACAGCGGGACCCGCTGCCGCAGCCAGGTGGAGGCCCGGCTCGGAGTCTTTAGCGAGCCTGAGGGTCGTCCAGTCGGCGCTGGCCAGATTTACGAGGATTTCCAGCGCCGCAGTGGCCTTTTCCTTGAAATCGCCAACTCCGGCATAGATTCTGGAGATTTGGAAAAGACCGCTCTGCTGCCGGGAATTCCGGCGCTCTTTCTCCAGGGCCGCTTCCTGTGACTCTTGAATCTTCGCGGCCTGCTCTCTTGAGTTGAAGAGGGACCCTATTTCGTTGGAGAACGCTGTGATCAGCGCCACTTTGCTATCGGTGAAATGATCGGGGTCCATGGAGAACACGCTCAGCGCCCCCATCGTCCGGTTTTCCGACCTGATGGGCATGAAGAACATGGACTCCACCCCTAGAGCCAGTAAGTTGGGTTGAGCATATTGGTGACGCCGGTAATCATTGATTAAGGACGGTTGTCCGCTGAGATATGCTTTGAATATCGAAAGATTCGCGTCCGTTAATTTCAGTAACGGCTGAAAATTAACCGATTCGGAACCTGCTGAAGCCACCAATATCAAATCATCGAATTTATCATCGTGCCGCCTTAGCACAACATGGTCCGCCTCCGCGATCAGGACCAGCGTATCAACGATTTTCTGGGCCTTGGCTTCGAAACTCAGGGGTTGAGCAAGGATAGCCGCGACCTGGTAAAGCGATTCCAACTGGCTGGCCCGGTCCCGCTCTGCTTGGAGCAGGATCGCGCTGGCGATCGCGCCCGCTATCTGGTTACCGACGATCTCCAGCCTGGCTAGTTCGGCTTCACCGTAAACGTCTGGCACGCTAGAAGATAGATGGAGAGTCCCAACCACCTGTTCATTGGCGATCAAAGGGGTGGCGATGCGGCACAAGAGACCGGCTTCAACCAGTGATTGGGCTGCCGACCCGCCGCTTGGGTGCTGGTCCGTTCTAATCGCTTGCTTAGAACCCGCCACCACAGATACGACAGAACCCTTCAATGAGATGGTCTCTCCTTGTCCTAAACCAATCACGTCCATTCCAAGGACGTACATGATAGTAAACGAGTCACGTTCCTGGTCTAGGTGGGTGATAGAGATTCCATCGAACGGGATGATCTTTGCTACCTGGTCGGCGAACCTTTCATAAACGTCGGCGACGCTGAACGGAATGGCGACGATCCGGCCGATCTCGGCGTATGCCGCCCGTTCCGCAGCCAGTTCGTCATCGTTGCGGCGCATACCGATGAACTGTCTGAAAGCAGCATTGGCTGCGTTCATCGTGGCAATGATGTGGTTCTTTAGCGGTGGCATCTTGGGAATTCTTTGCCTCCGGGACCAAGCCGAATTTATGTCTAAGTTGGATAGATCGTCAAAGTGGAAAGGGAAACCTCATTCGATAGACTCTATATTTTCTACACGATGTCGATCAATAAGCTAGCCGCAATCAAACTCACCGGTGAAAATCCGACTCCTTTCTTGCAGCTCTCAAATGAAGGCCGGCATGTAGGAAACGAACGCTCATCGGCGGGGGCAGAGCCCGGATGGCCGGCAGCAATGGCGATCCGGGAATCGGATGAACAACGTAGGGGCGCCCCGATCAAGTCGGGGCGCCCCTACGTTTGCGAAACGAGGTCTTGGATGGAGTTTTTGGCAGAAGAATTTGGCGCTTTAACCCTAGTCGGGGATCTCCGCGACCATGCCCTCGCCCAGTTCCACGTCTACCGTCATCAGGACCTGGGCCACCAGGAGATAGTGGCCAACCAAGACGGCCAGGTGCAGGGTGTCCTGCTCGCCGAAGCGGTCTACCAAAGCCTTATAGGTAGCGTCGGTGACCTTGTGATCCCGCAGCAGTTCGTGAACGTAGCCCACGAGCAGGGCTTCGTCTCCCTTTAGACCGGCAGGCGCCGTGCCGGTGGCGATGGCCTTGATGGTTTCATCGGAGACGCCGGCGGTCCGGGCCAACCTGGCGTGGGCCGAGAACTCGTATTGGGAATGCATCTCCTTGGCCGTGGCGATGATGACCGTTTCCTTCAGGGCCTCGGGAATGCTGAACTCGTAGCGGACGAAGGCCCCGGTGTCGGCCACGCGGGCGGCCAGTTTGGGGCTGTGGAGCAATACACCGTAGGGCCCGCGGATGCTGCCCCGGGTGCCGACGATGGCGTCCCAGTATTGTTGGTCTTCCGCAGCCAGTTGGTCGCGGGTTACGGCGGGTAGTCTAGCCATTTGGGTTTCTCCTTATTGTTGGAATATGGTCGGTGACAGGGGCGCGGTCCCCGTTGAATCGGGATGCCCCTACGTTATGTGTTTTAGCCCTTCTTGACGGCGGGGACGGGGTTGCCGGGTATGTTTACGTTTACGGAGCCCAGGTGGTTGCGGCTCGTGAAGTAGAGGGTCTTCCAGTCGTCGCCGCCGAAGGCCAGGTTGGTGGTGGCGGTTGCCCCATGAACGATTCGTCCCAGCTTCTTTCCGGTGGGGTCCAGTATGTATAGGCCGCCGGAGCCGCCGCAGTAGATGTTGCCCTCAATGTCCACCTTCATGCCGTCGGGCACGCCGGACTCGCTGCCCGAGAGGTCGGCCAGTACCTTGTCGGTCTGTTTGGCCAGTGTGCCGTTGGGCATGACCTCGAAGGAACGGATGTGACCCCTTCGAGAGTCGTTGATGTAAAGGATGCTCTCATCCGGAGAGAACATCAGACCGTTGGGAACGATGAAATCTCCGATCAATAGTGTGATGGTCCCCAGGTCAGGGCTGACCCGGTAGACGCCGGAGAATGTCAGGTCCCATTGCTCCGCGGGCAGGGGGCTGGTCCAGGGGTCGGTGAAATAGATGCTGCCGTCCGACTTCACCACCACGTCGTTGGGGCGGTTAAGCCGGTGTCCCTGGAAGCTGCTGGCGATGACGGTTATACTGCCGTCCGCCTCCTGACGGGCGACTCGCCGGCTGTCGTGCTCCGCAGACACCAAGCGTCCTTGCAGGTCGCGTGTCAGGCCGTTGGCCCGGTTGGTGGGCTCAAGGAAGACGCTGGTGTCTCCGCCTGGAGTGTGCTTCATCCGCCGGTTGTTGTGGATATCGCTAAACAGGAGGTAGCCGCCCTCTTTCCACCAGAGTGGTCCTTCAGCCGGGCCCTGGTCTCCGCCGAAGCCGTCGGCCAACTGCAGGATGGGCTCGCCGGTGGCAATGATCTTGGACAGTTCCGGAGCAAATTGCTCGATGGGCATGTTTCCCTCCTTTAGCATCGGTCTTTTTACCGTGTGGTCGCTAGCTGAGGGTCTGAAATCACTGGGGAATTATAATACGAAATCCAGGCGTGCGGGCCAGACTCCCATCGGCGCCGTTCATGTTAGCTTGACTAGGCTCAGTTGTGGGGCTATTCTGCCCCTAATCTGGCGGAGGCCACGATGATTCCGCATCCGCATTAGTTGGGAGAGGCGCACCATGGCCCTGAAACTAAACCACGTTCACCTGAAGACACCGGACCCTGAAAAGACCGCAAAGTTCTACATCGACACGCTGGGCGCAACCAAGATCGCTGACATCGGGGATATCGGCGTGCGCCTGGACCTGCACGGGTTGACCCTGAATGTAACCAAGCATATCGAGTCCCAAACCAGGGACGTGAAATACGGGATCGAGCACATCGCCTTGGACGCTGACAACATTGACGAATTGATCGATAGTCTGAAGAAGAACGGCGCCAAGATCTTGGAAGAGACCTCGATATCGGGAGACCGGAAAGTGGTCTTCTTCGAAGGTCCCGACGGTGTGCAGCTCGAGTTTATCGAGAATAAGTAAGCCGGTATTCGAAGCCAAGACCCGTTAGGAGAAACAGCTTGATCTACGAACAGAGGATATATAAGGCCGTGCCTGGCAAGTTGGGGGCGATCAACGCCCGGTTCGCCAACCACACCATCGGCTTCTTCGAAGAGTTCAACATCGGCATGGTGGGCTTCTGGAACGATGAGATCGGCGCCAGCAACCAGTTGACCTACATCCTCAGCTTCGACAGTATGGCCGACCGCGAAGAGAAGTGGAGCGCCTTCGGGGCACACAAACCCTGGCTGGAGGTGCGTGCCGAGACCGAGGCCAACGGGCCGCTGGTGGCCCAGGTGATCAACTCGTTCATGAGCCTGACTCCCTACTCTCCCCAGCCGTCTTTCAAGACCACGCTGCAGGAGAAACGGGTCTACGAGGCCATGCCCGGTAAGCTGCCTGACTTGCACAACCGGTTCTCCAACCACACCATGGCCTTGTTTGAGAAGCACGGCATCGAGAACGTGGCCTACTGGACCGAGGACGTGGGCACTAGCAACCGCCTGGTCTACATGCTGGGATATCCTGACCTGGGAGCCAGAGAGAAGAGCTGGGCTGCATTTGGTTCGGACCCGGCCTGGCAGAAAGCCAGGGCCGCGTCTGAGGAGAACGGAGCGTTGTTGCGGGTGTCCAAGCACTCCATACTGCGCCTGACCGATTACTCGCCCAGATAAGAATCTTCCCATAACCAAGTTGTTGCACATCGGCCCGGACCAAATCAGGTCCGGGCCGATGCGGATTACGGGACTCCGCCTTGGCGAATTCATCCCGATCTAGGCAAAGCCCCGATGGAGGACCAACAGATTTTGGACGTAGAAAAGATACGAAGCCAGATACCCGTGTTGGGCCACACGGCCTACATGAACACTGGGTGGTCGGGCCCGCCGCCGCGCCGGGTGGCCCAGGCCATGAAGGACCGGATCGACCTGGAATTGGAGCAGGGGTCGACCACATCCGGTGTCTACGAGGCGGGCAAAGAGATTCAAGCCCAGGCTCGGGAGGCCGCGGCGCGAATCTTTAATGCCACGGTGGATGAGGTGTTGGTCACGCGCAACACCACAGAGGGCCTCAACATCGTGCTCAGCGGGTTGGACTGGGACCGGGGCGACGAGATCATCATCTGCGACATGGAGCACGGCTCTGTGATCGCCCCCGCACAGCTCATTGGGCAGCGCTACGGTGTGGCCGTGAAGGTGGTGGACCTGGACACCTTTGACTCCAGTGAGACGATCCTAACCAAGATTGAGTCGGCGTTCACCCCCAAGACCCGCATGGTCTTCATCAGCCACATATTGTATGCCACGGGCCGGCGTATGCCGGCTGAAGAGATCGGACGGCTGGCCAAGGACCGGGGAGCTCTATTGATGCTGGACGGCGCTCAGACCGGCGGCCATATCGAACTTGATATGCCTCGGTCAGGGTTCGATTTCTACTCGATCCCCGGCCAGAAATGGTTATTGGGCTACGAGGGTTCCGGGGCGCTGTTCATCCGCCGTGAGCATCTGGAGCGGATACACCCGGCCCACACCGGAGGCAGGGCGGTGGTGCGCCCCGTGGATGCCCACAACTTCCAGCCGGTCGCCGACAACATGGAGAAATTCTTGGGCGGCTCCGCCAGCGTGCCGGTGCAGGCGGCATTCCTGGAAGCCACCAGATTCATCGAAGAGGCCGGCATCCGGAATATCGAAGAGCGCAACCTGGACCTGGCTGATGCGGCCAAGGCCAAACTTGCCGAGGTGCCCGGAGTCACGGTCCTATCGCCCTCCCAGCGGCGCGATTCTTCGGGGCTGGTCACTTTCGCGGTCGAGGGCCAGACACCCGTGTCGGTCGTTGAACGTCTATGGGAGAACCACAAGATCGTGGTGCGCCAGGTGAATCACCCTGAAGGCATTCGCGCCTCGCTCCATTTCTTCAATACCGAGCAGGAAGTGGAACTCCTGGTAGGCGGCGTCCGCGAGATGGCCTAACCCCTCGGCATTGACCGCTCCGGCGCCAACTTCCTCCACCCATTTCCACCCCGCGTCAGCGGAACTGCTTTCCCTTCCCAAGCCAACCATCAGCCGCCATCGCCCCGCAGCAGCGCCACTTCCCAACCCCGGCGGGTCCGGCCGGCCGGTTGGACGGTTTATGGGGTACATAAGGCACTGTTGGCCATGGGGGTTAGGCGGGAAAATGGGTTTGGGAATCTCGGGAGGAGGTCCTTGGCATGTACGAGAAGATTCTGGTCCCCCTGGACGGCTCCAAGACCGCCGAGACGGTTTTGCCCAACGTCATACGGTTGGCCCGGGAATCCAAGGCCAAAGTGGTCCTGTTTTCAGTAAATGCTCATGGCCCCGCCTCTGGCAGAACCGGGCCGTCCCGGAGGGACAAGGGCGTTGCCGTGGCGACGCTGGAGAGGCCGGATGCCCAGATGAAGGTGTACTTGGACAGCGCCGCCAACATGTTGACCGGAGTGGGCGTCGAGGCCAAAACCGTCTTTGCCACCGGTGACGCCGCGGAAGAGATATTGGCCTACGCCGCGGAGAACGCCTGCGACCTCATCGCCATGTCCACCCGCGGCCGCCCGGCGCTACAGCGGGGACTCATGGGCAGCGTCACCGACGCTGTGGTGCGGGCGTCCAAGGTTCCGGTGCTGGCGGTGGGGCCAAAGAGCGTCGCAGGCAAAGACCTGGAGGGTTGCATCCACAGTGTGGCCGTGCCGTTGGACGGCTCTAAGATGGCTGAGACGGTGTTGCCGCATGTGGAGAAGTTGGCCCGATTGCTGTCCCTGGAAGTAGTTTTGCTGCGGGTGGTCCGGATGATTCCGTGGGCCTACGGCGCGCACGATAGGGTGCCCATAGACACCACGGACATCGAACGGTCACTGGAGCTTGAGGCTAAGGAATACCTGAGCACGGTCCAGGTGAGGTTCGCGGCCAAAGGCCTCCGGTGCCGCAGCCAAGTGCTGCACGGGGTGCCCTGGGACGAGATCGCGGCTTTCTCCGGGAAGGCGAACGACATGATGGTGGCCCTCTCCACTCATGGCCGGTCGGGGATCACCAGGTTTGTTTTGGGCAGCGTGGCCGACAAGCTGATCAGGTCGCTGGAAACGCCCGTCTTGGTGGTGCGGCCCTCTAGCTCCCAGGCCGGCCCGGTCCGGGATGTGACCGATGGCCCGTCCAACGAGTGACGATCGGCCCTGAGCGCCCGTGGCCATCGCCGCTAAAGTTGCCAGTAAACCAGAGGGTTTCTGGGTTAGAGCGCCATTCCGGGACCGGGGTAGTTCCGGGCAAGGCGCGTAGCAATGGCGCCGCTCTTGCACTGTCTCTCCTCCCAAGGACGGGGTGGGGAGCGGCGCCGTAGGTTGGAGGCCTCACCGACGGGGTAATGGTGAGGCCTCCGGGTTTTTTAAGTTTGAAGTGTGCCCGGCGGATAGTGCTCCAGCCACCAACGGGCGATCTCATCGCGACGGGCGAACCAAACGCCGGAGAACCCCTTGGCGTAGCTCAGGAACCGATCCACGGCCCGGGAACGGGCGGGCCGGCCGGCGATGCGGCAGTGCAGCCCCACCGACATCATCTTGGGGCGGTTTTCTCCCTCCTCGTAGAGGCAATCAAAAGTCTCCCGCAGGTACTCATAGAAATCGTTGACGCTGACCAACCCACCGCGCCAGAACCGGGCGTCGTTGGTCTCCATGCTGTAGGGGACCACCAGCCAAGGTTTGCCCCTCGCCTCGACATAATAGGGCAGGTCGTCGTTCAAGCCGGCGCTGTCATAGATGAATCCCCCCTCGTCCACCACCAGGTCTCTGGTGTTTAGGCTGGGGCCGTAGCGGGTGAACCAACCCACCGGGCGCTCCCCGGTGGTGCGTTCCAGCGAGGAAACGGTCTTGGCGATGGCTTCTCTCTCAGCGTCGATGTCCTTCAGGTGATATTCCTCCCAGCGGTACCCGTGGCCGCAGACCTCGTGGCCTTGGGCGGGGATCTCCCTTGCGACCTCCGGGTTGCGCTCCAGGGCCAGGGCGCAGCAGAAGAAGGTGGAACTGACCCCGTGGCGCCGAAACATGTCCAGCAGCCGCCATACGCCCACCCGGCTCCCGTACTCGAAGAACGACTCGTTGTTCAGGTCCCGGTCCTGGGGTGGGACGGGCGACGGCACCTCTCCGTTGGTCTCGTGATGGGGGTCGCCGTCCAGTGTCGAGTACTCCGCCCCCTCCTCGTAGTTGACCACCAAAGACACGGCGATCCGGGCTCCGCCGGGCCATTCTATCCGGGGGATGTTCTTCCCGTAACCGATCAGATCACGCTGCATGGGAACCCTCCTACCGCTCCTTCCCAGTTCATTCACCGGGTCCGAAAGCAGGGCCATTATATAACCGGCTCCCATGCGTGCCCCCTATGCTAGAATCGGACACGACTTGAGACCAGCCTCGCCCGAGGACCGCCATGACTGAGCCAATCACACCGGACCTGGTTTACCATCTCAAAACAGTAGGAGACCCGGCCCTGTCCCCGGATGGAACTTTGCTGGCCTACACGCTGGGCTGGGTTGACGAAGAAAGCCTGGATAGCCGTTCCCGGGTGATGGTGATCGATCTGGGGGACGGGTCGTGCAAAGAGTTCACCCAAGGGGAGAAGGACTCGGCGCCGAAATTCTCTCCGGATGGACGGCGGTTGGCGTTCTTGCGCTCGGATGAAGGCGGCCCCCCTCAGGTGTGGGTCATGGCAGCGGACGGAGGCGAGGCTGGTCAGTTCACCCGTGCGGCCAAAGGTGTGTTCGATTACGCCTGGTCGCCCGATGGAAAGAGGTTGGCGGTCTGTGCCGATGTGGATGCGGACGACGGGGCCGCTCAGGCCGGGCCTGCCACGGCCGGGCGCGATGAATTGCCGCAGGTCAAGGTGGTGCGGCGGGTGCGTTAC
This sequence comes from Chloroflexota bacterium, assembly GCA_022570905.1. Lineage (GTDB taxonomy): Bacteria > Chloroflexota > Dehalococcoidia > Lucifugimonadales > UBA3495 > UBA9611. Next base: position 6,971 of record JACZYV010000008.1, on the reverse strand, counting down.
CGCTACGACACCCTGGGCTGGCGCGGCGACTCCCATTTTCACCTGTTTGTGGTTGATTTGGAAGATTCAGAAAGCCGCCAGATAACCGACGGTGATTGGGACGACACTGCCCCGGTCTGGTCTCCCGACGGTTCTCAGATCGCGTTCATCTCGGGCCGCCGCGACGACCGGGATCTTCAGGCTCTGAGCGAGGTGTATACCGTGCCGGCGGCCGGGGGTGAGCCCAAGTTGATGTCCGAGGGACTCTTTAGCGTGGGGGCCCTTACGTGGTCTCCAGACGGACGGCGACTGGTGGTTGTGGGGTCGGACGCTCCGGAAGGCATGGTGCTGTGGCAGGGGTGGCTGTACCTTTTGGAGGACGGGAAAGAACCGCGCAGGCTGACCGGCGACACCATCAAGCCCTATCTGGGATTCCCGCCGGTGATGCGTCCGGCCACGCTGTGCTGGGCGGGAGACGGCCGGATCATCTTCCTGGGGGAGAGTCATGGCGAGTCTTTCCTATTTCAGGCTCCGGCTAACGGGCGGCCCAACGGCGGCGGACCAAGCGAGACCATTTGGGGTGGTTCATGTTTGTCCACCGGATTGTCCGTGGGCCAGGATGCGGTCCAGGCTGTGGTGACAGCCTCATCTCCTGGCTCCCCTGGTGACCTTTACCTGATTGACCTGGCGACGGGCGGCAGCAAGCAGTTATCCGACCACAACGGCCAATATATGAAGGAACATCCGGCGGCGGGGATGGAGAAATTCTGGATCAAGAGGGCCGGGTCTGAGATCGAATGCCGATTGTTATTTCCTCCGCAGTTTGATCCCGCTTTGACCTACCCATTGGTTCTGGACATACACGGCGGTCCCAACGGGGCGTTTTACGATACCTTCGTACCGGCCCAACAGGTATTGGCCACCGCGGGATACCTGGTTCTGGCGGTCAACCCTCGGGGTTCATCCACCTATGGTGAGGACTTCATGATGGCGGTGCTGGGCGATTGGGGCGGAGAGGATTACCAGGACTTGATGGCGGCGGTTGACCATGTCTGCCAGCGCTCCTACGTCGATTCGGAGAAGCTGGGTGTCCACGGCTATAGCTATGGTGGTTACATGACCAGTTGGACGGTGGGCCACACCACCCGGTTCAAGGCCGCTGTGGTGGGCGCGCCCTGCATCAACCTGTACAGCATGTATGGCACTTCGGATATAGGTATCAGCTTCGGCGAGGCCCAGTGGGGTGGGTCCATTTCCGATGCGGCGGACAAGATGTTGGAGCGTTCGCCCATTTCCTATGCCGCGAAGGTGGACACACCGGTGCTGTTACTGCACGGCGAGGCCGACGCCCGTTGTCCCATAGGCCAGAGTGAGGAGTATTTCACCGCGCTGAAACGGCTGAATAAAGAGGTTGAGTTCGTGCGGTTTCCAGGCTGCTCCCACCTGTTTCCCAGGATGGGCCACCCCAAGATGCGTGAGGAGTACCTGACCCGCACGCTGGGCTGGTTCGACCGGTTCCTGTCGTAACATTGGGGTAGAAACCGTGAAACCGGTCGAGGGGAGATTATTTAAGGTGGGGAAGGCCCGGCTCCACTGGGTTATTGTACTGTTCTGTTAAACATGTTCGCTTAACTGGATGGCCGCGGTGTTAATCATGTGTTAATTCCGTAAGAAAATAGTGGATGTGCGTCAGGGATGTGGCTTCCCGGCGCCGGAAGGGACCGGCCAAGCAACAGGGCATAGACGAACCAGCCCCCGCTGGACGGTGATCAGCGGGGGCTGGGTTGGTACGGCGATTTACGTTACCCGAATCGATCGACCGGCTGTTTTATCCCGCGTCTCCGGCGATCGTGGCCTCAAGGACCCGTATGCCGGGCGCTAGGTTAAGACCGTCTTCCCGCTCTATAGTAACTTCCACAGAGTCGAATTCGGAGATCGGATTCTCAAGATAGATCGTTGTGGCGCCCCATCCGCTGGGATCCACCCTCATCTGGCCAGCCAGCACTTGGTTTCCATCGCCCATCAGCCAGACCTGATAGACCGCAGGGGGTGGCAATTCCTGCATGCCAGCCACCATGATTATTCCGCTGAGACCGTCATCGGCGATGCGGAGCACGCCCTGGGAAGCTCCAGTCCCGCCGGTGGGCTCCAGAACCAGCGGCTGGGTGGTGGGGTAAGCAAGCCAGTAGGTGAGGACCCGAAGCTCAAGGAGGGCGTTTACCACTTGGGAATCATCGGATGCCAAGACCGGTATTCGTTCTTCCAGCGTGTCCACCCGGCTGGAGACGTTCATCCCCATGACGAGAGAAAGGATGAGGAATGAAACAGCCGCCGCCACGGCCAGAACCAGCAGAATACCGCCGACCGATGCTCGCGGGCGGTCTGCCGCACTAGCGCGTGCGGTCTGAGGCTCATCGTGAGTTGAAGAAGTCATCATTAATACCATACCTAACGAATTTGGGTCGCCAGCCCGTGCTATCCGCTTCTGGAATTGAAGAGGCCGTTGGCCGACACACGGCTGCTCTTACTACTATCAGGGACTTCGTCTCCAATGTTAAGCCGACAATTCAGTCTGGTGCGCCGCCTCGTTTTGGTTGATGGAATGATTGTCCGAAGGGGCCGTGCTAGCGTAATAAACGAGTCTTCATCAATGACCCAAAAGCCTCAACGAGCGCTTTTTTACCAGATACAAACCATGACTCATCAAGGGTTGCCGCCATCTCCCGGCACTGATCGCTCAGCAATTCTTCGTGGCCACCAGAAAAAAGGCCAGAGGCGATACCGGCGATATGCCTAGAGAATGGAGAATTCGGTAGTTCATCGACCACGAACCGATGTTGGCCGAAAGATTGAAATATCGCGTTGTCGAATGGGATGGATGCGAGAACCGGACGGGTCTTGAATAGGTCGTACAACCGCTTCATGTAGCGTTGTTCAATGAGTGCTATATCTTGTCCTTTGGGGATTCTATTTATAACGAACCGTACATTACGCAATACGTTTGAGTTCTCTTTGTAGACGTTTGCCAGGTAACTATACAAGTTGATATTTCCATTGAGCGTGACAATATCAGCCTCGGTTACCAAGATAATCTCATTTGAGATTCCGGCTGCGGCAAGGAACAACGGCTCGGGACCGGGCCGGCAATCAAGCACGACGCAATCGATATCGTATTTGTTTGCGACCTCTTGAACGACCCTGCCCATGAATCTTTTAAGCTGTTTGATGTCGTATGTGTGATGAGACCAATCAATTATCGAATTCGCGAGTGTGCTGGGGATGAGGTATAGGGGGATCGGGTTACCTGAGGCGTCCGTAGATTCAGCCAGTTCAGATTCAGCGATCGCTTTCCTGAGTCGGTTAACGCGCTGGTCTAGAGCCATCTCCATGAGTCCCGAAACCGTGATCTTGCCAGTGATGGTCGGATCCGCGACCAGCGTGGTCGATCCCCGGTTATACAGGTCCATGTCAACAAGAAGGACACGCTTTCCCGACCACGACAGCGTGCGGGCCAGATTCACGGAAATCAGGGTTTTGCCAACCCCGCCTTTGCCGGCGCTGACCGATATGATCTGCGGCGACTTGGGTTCCACGATCTCCTTCGTCTCGTTCATTCGGCTCCAGTAGCTGAGTTTGGGCTAGGCCCTGTCTTCGTCTAACATTTCCGCGGCGCGCTCCGCTCTACGAATGTTACCACTTCTAGTTCTGCGGATAAGGGTAAATACAAATACAATACCTGCCCCGACCGCGATGATAATGGTGGGCGCAAAGCCCAGGCTGGTTCCCACTCCAGCGGCCTTTAGCACCAGAATCACGACCATGGCCACCATTGCCAACAGGCTCAGCAAGTATGCGAGAATCCCTACTTCGATCCTGTTCCCTATCGCCAAGGCGATAAGGCCCAGCAACCGCCCGGTGATGACCCAAGCCAAGGTGTTGGCAGCGATGGAGATCAACCAGCGGCCGGTGCGCACGGTCCTGCCAACTAGTGCCCCTGAGAGTTCCATGGAGGTCTTAAGACGTAGCTGTACTGCCGCGGCCGTTCGAACCAACGCAGGCCGGACCGCGTCCATCGCTGAATTTAGAGAGCGATAGGTAGATGCCCCAACGGTGCCTATTAGACCCTTCGCTGGAGCAACCGCCGCCAGGGCCACGCCGCCCGAGATGGTCAGGAATAGGGTCTTTAGGGTGGCGGCCATCGCGGTTAAGAGCGAGGGTATGGCAGTGCCTGCCGGCCGGGCAGCGGGCATTTCCATCCCAAAGTCCGACTGGGCCCCAGCTCCCAACGGAGTCGCCGTGCCCCGCGGCCGGGCCGGTCCTGTTCCGCCTCCGGCGAGCCGGAGGGTGGCCTGTGAGACGATGATCCACAGCAGCGCGGCGCCACCGATACCGATCAAAACCAATGCCCAGGTGTCGAGACCGCGTCCTTCGGTCGGGAATGCCGTGCCTGCCATCTCGATGGTAACGGGCACCAGCGAGCTTCCCGAAGTGCTCCCACTGAACGTGATGGTGATTTCCGCCGCATAACGGCCAAACTCCAGTCCGGAGCGGTCCACGGATAGCGTGACGGGCCGGGTTTCTCCCGGCGACAGCACGAAGTTCGAAGGCGAGGCAGTAAGCCACGGCTGGTTGGATGTGACGGTGTATTCCAAGGGTCCGCCGCTGGGCGGCGTAGACACCGTTATGATGCCACCGGTCCCCGTGGCGCCCAGGTCCAGCCTGGCGTTGACGACCGGAGGAATCAGCGGCGGTGGCGGTGGCGGCGGCACTTCCAATTCCACGGCGACAACCGAGCTGCCCGAGATAGCGCCGCTATATGAAATGGTCACCAGGCCGGTATGGAAGCCGATATCCAGGGCCCCGCGGTCTGCCGTCAAGATGATTGCCTGGCTGGCGCCTGCCGCCAAGACGAAGCTGGTGGATGTGACCTTCAGCCATGGCACGTGGCTGGTAACCGTGTACAACAGCGCGCTGTCCGAGAGCGGGTTGGACACGATAGTAGTGCCGCTGATGCCACTTGGCCCTAGGTTAAGTGTCGGGCTGACGACCGGGTCAACCCCTGACTCTGACACATCCATTGACACCGTGACCAATGAGAAACCGGATATGAGACCGGTGAAGGATATAACCACTTGGCCGCTGTAAGCACCGGGTTCCAACCCGCTGCGGTTGACCGATAGGGTGACGAGCTGGAATGTTCCTGGCCTCAGCCTGAAGGTGAACGGGTTGGCGGTCAGCCAGGGTTGATCGGTGGTTATGCTGTATTCCAATGGGGCGCCCTCAGCGGGGTTGGCCACCGTAACCGTTCGAGTCGTACTGGCATTGCCCAATACCAAGACAGTGCTGTTGCTGGGCGGCGGGGGCGGTTGCGCCACGATCAAGTGACCCACCTGCCGGTCTATGCGCACTTCGTAAGCGCCCTCCCTGGGGAATACCCTGAAGGACACCGGCATAGTGGTGTTCGGCGGGACCCGCACACTCTTGGTGGCCTGAACGCGGCCGTTCAGCCAGAGGGTTACGTTATGGTCCGTCGTGGCCGCCCCCAGGTTGACCACCTGGGCCCGCACGATAACTTCCTGCCTTTCCCTGATCTCCGGAGGGTCAATGGTCAGGTCGTCCACGCGGAATCGGATCTCTTTCACATCTGTGCGGCCGGAGACGGCCCAGAGGGAGAATCCTGGGGGCGTCGCGGTGTAGTAAACGAAGAATTCATCCTCCCCGGCGCGCTTGGCGGCGAAGGGGTTCCATTGGTTAGCAGCAGGGTCATACCGGTTGAGGCTGACGGCCCATGGGTGGATGTTGTTGGCCTCCAGCCAGCTATTTTCCACGAAGAAGGTGACGTGGGTTGCGCGGAGGTCCTCCTGGTCGAAGTTCTCCCCCGTGATCTGGATAAATGAATAGACTACTTCACCGGATGGCAGGGGCGCTACTCCCTCCGGCAATTCGGGGATGTTTATCACGTCCACCTGCGCCTCGGGATTTGCCCGTTGGAACTTGGCCAGGACCGCCACGGAGGCGGATGGCGGCGCGACCAGCTCCCAGACCTCGCCGGTTGACGGGTCTGTACCTTCGATGGGAGGGTTCTCCGAGACGAACGATTCGACCGGCACCTCGAGGCCCAAGGCGGCCAATCCATCGATCGCTCCGGCAGACCCCGACTCCAACGCGGCTTGTATCAAGCCGGGGTCGATTTTGGCCGCGCTCAAGATAGCCTTGCTCATCGACCGCGCGTCGACCTCGCTGGCCACCACCATAACCTCGCCGATGGTCGCAGCGTCGATCTTGGCCGCTTGCAACAGCGTGTTTCTCATGGCGAAAACGTTGGCCGCCGCGGCCGCAGCCAAAATACTGCCGGTGACTTCCGCGTCCAACTGGGTAGACCCGATCAGCAGCTGTCCAGTCAGGCCGGGATCTATCAACCCGGCCAACGCCCAAATTTCACCTGAGGCTACCGGGTCGACCATGCCGGTCTCCACCAGCAGAGCTACCGTGAGTTCTTGATTGGTCCTGGCGGCTTCCATCACCACCTGGCTGATCGCCAATGTGTCGATTTTGGCGGCCGCGATGAGCACATTGGTCATGATCTTGGTGTCGATCAAGGCCGCCTCGATCAGCGCTTCACCCATCGCCTCAGGGTTGCTATTTGCGGCCGCGGCGAATATTACCCCGCCAATACCGGTGTTGATATTGGCGGCAGCCACAGTTTCATCAAGACCACGATCAATGTCTTTCGCGCGACCCAACAATTCCAGACAGGCGCCAGCTTTGAGGTAGATGCAATAGATGACGCAATAACTTTCACTACGGTCCATTCTTTTCAAACCGGCGATGCTGTTAGTTACGACAACGGCGGCGGGATCAGCATAGAAGGGCTTGAATTCTCATCTACTTACTATGTTATCAAAACCGGTGAAGATACTATTGAGCTTGCTTCGACGCGCTCACTCGCCCTGTCGGGCCTGGCAGATCTGGATCTTACCCTGGTCGAAGGG
>JACZYV010000229.1:0-2784 GCA_022570905.1 Chloroflexota bacterium | reverse complement strand
CGTCCATCTTCAAATCGGGCGCCCTAACCGCCGGGCCGGCCATACTCGACTACCAGTCCACCGGCCGGACGCCCCAGCGCATGGGCAACCGGGACCCCTTCGCGGCGCCCCACGGGGTCTACCGGTGCCAGGGCGACGACCGCTGGTGCGCCATCGCCGTGCAGACCGACGGCCAGTGGTCGGCTTTCTGCCGGGCCATCGGCAGTCCCGAATGGTGTAGTGAGGATTCATTTTCGTCCCTGGAGTCACGTCTGGCCAACCAGGAACGGCTGGACGGGTTGGTCGGAGATTGGACCGCCGGCCAGACTGCGGAAGATGTCATGACGCGGCTCCAAGAAGCCGGCGTCCCCGCCAGCTTGGTGTCCCAAGGCAAGGACCTATACGAAAGCGCGCACCTAAAGGCCCGCGAATTCTACCGGCCCACGCGCTTCTATCTGGCCGACCGTGCTAAACCAGCCTGGGAATGGCAGGGCGAGGAAGGCATCGCCGCCGCCATTCCGCCGATACTGTCAGAGTCCCCCATGGATTTCGGGCACTACAGCAACATCGGCGAAGACAACGACTACGTATTCAAAGAGATATTGGGCATGTCCCAAGCAGAAGTAGACCGATTAACCGAGAACCAATCCTTATACTAGGGCCGAATATTTGGAAGTAACCGCACCCGCCATCCGTTCGTCCTGAGCCTCGTCGAAGGACTCACCACGAACGAGCAATAACGCCTGTTGAATATGGCAAATCCCTGATAGCTGAAAGCTGACGGCTGACAGCTATCCCCGCGAGGAAACATGGCCGATTACGACTACAGCAGCTACGAAAGATTGATCATCGAGATCAAGGACGGCATCGCCCTGGTTACCATCAACCGTCCTGAGGTCTACAACGCGACCGACTTCAAATTGCACAACGAACTCAGCCTGGTCTGGCTGGACCTGGGCAAGGACGACGCTGTCCGGGTGATCGTGATCACCGGCGCGGGCACGGCCTTCTCGGCCGGGGGCGATTTTGACCTGATCGAGAAATCCATCGGCAACGCCAAGATACTCGCCAAGACCATGGAAGAAGCCCGGGACATCGTCCACAACATGATCAACCTGGACAAGCCGGTCATCTCGGCCATCAATGGCGTGGCGGTGGGCGCGGGCTTGGCCGTGGCCCTGCTGGCCGACATCTCCATCGCGTCGGACAAGGCCCGGTTCACCGACGGCCACGTGCGGCTGGGGGTGGCCGCCGGAGACCACGCGGCGCTGATCTGGCCCATGCTCATCGGCATGGCCAAGGCCAAGTATTACCTCCTAACCTGCGAATTCCTTGATGGCACGGAGGCCGAACGTATCGGTCTGGTCAGCCAGGTGGTGCCCCATGAAGAGCTGATGGACAAGGCCATGGACGTGGCCCGCCGGTTGGCCTCCGGGTCGCAGCAGGCGCTCCGCTACACCAAGCGGTCGTTGAACCAGTGGCTGCGCCAAGCCGAACACACCGCCTTCGACTACTCGCTGGCCCTGGAGATGCTGGGCTTCTTCGGAGAGGACGTTCAGGAAGGCCTCGACTCGGTCAGAGAGCGGCGCGACCCCAAATTCCCTTCGGCGCAATAAAAAATCACCAGAGAGATGCATGGAATATAGAAAGTTTGGCAACACAGGCATAGACGTGTCCGAGATTGGGTTCGGCTGCGGCGACGTGGGCGGACTCATGGTCCGGGGCGAGCCCGCCGACCAGGTGCGCGCCGTGGCCAGGGCCATGGAGTTGGGCATCAATTACTTCGACACCGCCTCCCGCTACGGCGGCGGCCAGTCTGAAACCAACCTCGGGCGGGTGCTGAAGGAGCTTTCCGCCGACGCCCTTTCAAACCGGGTCTACGTCGGCACCAAGTACAGCCTGGGCGAGGCCGACCCCAACGACCTCAAAGCGGGCGTCATCCAGTCGGTGGAGGCCAGCCTGAAACGGCTGGGCCGGGAGCAGGTGGACCTGATTCAGCTCCACGACCGCATCAGTTCCCAGACCGACGTTAAGGTCCGTGCGATCACGGTATCCGATGTTCTGGGAGAGGTGCGTGAGGCCCTTGAGGTGCTCAAGTCCCAGGGCAAGGTCCGCTTCTATGGCATGACCGGAGTGGGGGAACCCAAGGGCATCCACGAAGTTGTCGCCTCGGGCATGGTGAGCACCGTGCAGACGGTATACAACCTGATCAACGCCAGCGCCGGAACTGTGGCGCCTGCTGGGTTCGACATGCCCGACTATGACCGTCTGATCGACCTGGCGGCGGAGAAGCAGGTTGGCGTCATCGTGATCCGGGTGTTGGCGGCGGGCGCCCTCACCGGAACATCGGTCCGCCACCCCGTCGCCGTGCCAACCGTCGCGCCCATCGGTTCCGGGAGAGATTTCCAGCAAGACGAGTCCAGGGCCGAAGAATTCGCCTTTCTGGTCGCTGAAGGATTCGCCGATGACATGCCCGAGGCGTCCATCCGTTTCGCCCTGAGCAACCCTGGCGTTTCAACGGTGCTGGTGGGCTATTCCGACCTGGACCACCTTGAAAAGTCGGTGCGGTACGCGGCCAAAGGTCCGCTGCCTGCCGAGGCCCTGGCCCGGCTGCCTCAAGCCTGGTCAAAGTTTGTGAGTTGACCGGCTCCCAGGGTCGAGGGGCCGGAATATGGAGAAACCCTTAAAACGATGAACGAGATACTCGGCAACCTGGACAGCCTGCGCAGCGCGATGGAAAACAGCGAGTTCGACGCCATCATCGCCATGTCCCCGGAGAACGTGCCCTACACCGCCGGCGTGGGC
>JACZYV010000110.1:0-10871 GCA_022570905.1 Chloroflexota bacterium | reverse complement strand
GCCAGGGCGTAACCCAGCCGCAGAGCGGTCTGGGCGTAGTCCTTGGTCATGGAGCGCACCAACATCACCCCAGCACGGTCCAGCAGAGCCAACGAGTCCCAGGGGTCTTTGACGAAGGAGAGGTAGGCTTCGTCCAACACCAGCAGACTGCCCGCATCCCTTGCGGCGCCGGCCAGGGTCTCCACCTCGCCACGGTCCAAGTAGACCCCGGTGGGGTTATTGGGGTTGCAGACGAAAATTAGGTCCGGTTTCTTGGCGCTGATGAGGCTGGTGGCAGCCCCGATGTCCCACCTGAAATCTCCTGCTAGGTCAGCTTCGAGATTCAGTATCTGGGCCCCGGCCAAGCGGCAGGCCCCTTCGTATTCTCCGTAGGTCGGCGTCAATAACATCGCGGCGCTGTCTTTGGACAGGTAGACGCGGGTCAGAAGGTGGAATATCTCGGTGGAGCCGTTGCCCACCAACACCTGCTCCATAATAACTTCCCGGGATGATGTCGAAAGATGGCGGCAGATGGCCTCGCGCAACTCAAGGCATTCCGGGTCCGGATAGGCGCTCAGGTCCACGCTCCGGATGGCCTCCCAGACCCCCTCGGGTGGGCCGATGGGGCTGATGCTGGCGCTGAAGTCCAGCAGGTCCTCCGGCTTCAGTCCCAGCGCCCGCAACTCACGTGGATTGATACTCCCATGCACCGGCCGCCGCCGCTCGCCGGGTTTTCATGTGATTGGTTTGACATCTAATATGGCTGCTATTTAGAAGATACTGCCACGGGCGTAGGCTATGGCCAGTGCGATCGCCAGGCCGAACAGGGCCACCAAGTACATGGATTGAACGGCGCGGGTGATGTCTTTGGGCTCGATGGGCCGGCCGGGTTCGCCCAGCGTGTAGCCAGCGTCCGGGTCCACTTTCTGGAGTTGCACTCCCAAGGCCCCGGCCATGCCGCTCATGGTCCAGCCGGCGTTGGGACTCTGGGTGCGGCCGTGGTGACGCCACATAGTGCTCCAGGCCCTGGTCATCCGCTGGCCCGGCAGAAAGCCGCTGGCGGCCACCAGCAGCAGCCCGGCCAGCCGCGCCGGGATCAGGTTTACCAGGTCGTCCAGACGGGCGGAAGCCTTGCCCAGATGCTCGTAGACTCCCCGGTAGCCTATCATACTGTCCAGCGTGTTGATCATGCGGTAGGCGAAGGCCCCCGGCAACCCGAATAGCGCGAAGAACAACCAGGGGGCCAGGAAGCTGTCGTTGATGTTCTCGGAGACCGATTCAACGGTGGCGGCGGTGGCCTGCTCGGCGGTCAGATTGGACGGGTCGCGGCTGACCAGCGACGGCATCCGGGCCCGCACCTGCTCCATGTCTCCCCGGTCCAGGTGCCCGCGGACCAACGCCGCCTCCCGATGCAGCATCCGCAACGAGAATGTGGACTTCAGCAGGACCGCGCCCACCAGGATGTAGGCGGCGGAGTTGACTTCTTTCAACCAGAACCCCAAGAAGTAAGCCTCCGCTCCCCAGATGGCGGGCAGCGTTAGAGCGATGGACAGACCCGCCGCCAATCCCATAAACCCGTTCTTGGGCGCCCAGCGGACGACGAAATTAATATGCCGTCCCATCCAAACCGTTGGGTGGGCCCACTTGGGCGGCTCGCCCAAAGCCAGGTCGATAAGCACGGCCAGCGCCAGGACCGCCAGATCATCGGTGCCGGAAAACATCAGAACCGGTCCAAAAGGTCCGGCAGCGGCTCCAGCCATCGGTGGGCGGCCAGGGCCGTGGCGGCGATTATCACGGTGGTTTCGATGATCTCGTTGGTTGCTCCGTAGGTGTCGCCGGTCAGGCCTCCCAGCGCCTTGGCCATGGCCCAACCCAACAACCAGGCCATCACTACAGCCCCGAAAAAGAGCCCCAGCCCGGCGAAGCCCCCCAGCAAGATGGACGCCGCCAGGGCGGAGAGGCCGGCCACCGTTGTCGCGAATTTGACGCCGCCCCCGTGGAAGGGCGAACCCAGGCCCTGAGTGCGGACGTAGGGAAAGGCCCCCAGCAGGACCACCATGGTCCACCGGGAAAGGGCCGGGAAGAGCAGCAACGCCCACTCTTTGCCCGGCCCCTCAAGGACCAACAGGCTGAGCAACGCCCCGTATTTCAACAGCAGGACCGTCACGCCGCCGGCCACACCGAAGGCGCCCACCCGGGAGTCGCGCATGATCTCCAACCGCCGTTCCGGGGTGAACCCGCCGAACACGCCGTCGCAAACATCCATCAGCCCGTCCAGGTGGAGGGCCCTGGTGACTATGACCATGGTGGCCACCAGAAACGCGGCGGTCATCGGCTCGGAGAATAACCGGCTGGACCCCTCTTCCACCCCAACCAAGAGCAGGCCCATCAGCAGACCGACGGCGGGGTAGAAGGCCCTGGAGTTGCTGAGGTCTTGCGGACCACGGTCCAGGTTGCGCGAGAGTGGGAAGATGGTGAGGAAGGTCACCGCCAGCCGGAGGGGGGTGAGCCAGAAGGAGATCAGGAGGCGGCCTCTTGACCGTCGTCTCCGGTTTTTTCGGAAACGCCCGCTTCGGCGAAGGTGGCCATGTCCGAGAGGCACTTGGCGGCGGCCTCGATGATGTGCATCGACAGGGCAGCCCCGGAGCCCTCGCCCAGCCGCATGCCCATGTCCAGGAGGGGGTCCAGGCCCATGTGATCGAGGGCGATTTGGTGACCCGGCTCCACCGATCGGTGGGAGGCGATAAAACGGTGTCTGGCCTCGGGAGCTATGGCGTGGGCGATCAACGCCGCCGCCCCAGATATGAACCCATCGACCACCACCGGCCGGTGTCCGGCTGCCGCTCCCAGGAACACTCCGGCCAGAACCCCAATCTCGAACCCGCCGACCTTCATGAGCACGTCTAGGCCATCTTTGGGATCGGGCCGGTTAACCTCGATGGCCCTTTGCACCACCGAGATTTTGTGGGCCAGCCCGGCGTCGTCCAGCCCAGTGCCCCGCCCAGTGGTGACATCCGCCTCCGCGCCGGTGATCACCGAGGTTATGGCGCTGGACGGGGTGGTGTTGCCGATGCCCATGTCGCCGCAGGCTATGAGGCCGGACCCCGCCGCGATCAGTTCCCGGCAGGTCTCGATGCCCGTCTCCAGGCATTGGACCGCCTGTTCGCGGGTCATGGCCGGCCCGGCCGCGATGTTGTTCGTGCCCCGGCCGATCTTCACCGAACGCAGCGACGGGTGTGAGGGCAGGTCGGCGGCAACCCCGGCGTCCAGGACCACGATCTCGGCCCCGGCGTGCTTGGCCAGCACGTTGATCGCCGCTCCGCCGCCCAGGAAGTTCATCACCATGGCCGGGGTGACGTCTTGCGGGTAGGCGCTAACGCCTTCGGCCACCACGCCGTGGTCGCCGGCGGCCAGGATAACCGTCTTGCGGCCTATGCCCGGCGTGGCTTCCCCGAAGATACCGGCGAGCTGCACCGACAACTCTTCCAGACGGCCCAGACTACCCAGGGGTTTAGTCAGTTGGTCCTGCCTAGCCCTGGCGGAGGCCATCGCCGTCTCGTCCAAGGGCATGATCTCATTTACTGTGCGATCGATCAGGTCTGAGATGGCCATCTAGCCTCTTCCGGTCCCGGCTGAAGTCAGGACGATATTGGGATTAATATGCCGGCTGATATCCTGGAAACAATAATATTCCGGTTAGAATTCGATGCCCGGTTGGGCCTTGATCCCCTGTTGGTACGGGTGTTTCACCACCTGCATCTCGGTGACCAAGTCGGCATATTCCACCAGGGCCTCCGGGGCGTTCCGCCCGGTGATGATGACATGCAGCATCTCGGGCCGGGCCTTCAGGACCTCTATGACCTCATCGGTGTCGATCCAACCGTAGTGCATGGGATAGGTGAATTCGTCCAGCACCACCAGGTCATACTCCCCCGACGCGATGACGGTCTTGCAATCTTCCCAATGGGCCCGCGCCAGTTCGGCCGACTGGTCCAGGTCCTTGGAGCGCCAGGTGAAGCCGTCGCCCATAGCCCGCATCTCGATGCCCATCTTTTCGGCCGCGCGCTGCTCGCCGAAGTTGGCGGTGGAGTGTTTGATGAACTGGAGCATGATCACCTTCATGCCCCGGCCCCAGGCCCTTAACACCACGCCCATGGCCGCGGTCGTCTTGCCCTTTCCTTTGCCGGTGTTGACGATCACCAGGCCCTTATTGATACGCGGCCCCGTGACCGACTGGGGGCCCGGTTCTGCTTCGGTTTCCTTGTCTGCTGGTGTATCTGTGCTCATGGTCTATCCTCAAAAACGGCGGGGCCGGCACTTTATATCCTGACCGGCGCTGGCGTTGGATCTGAAAGCCGGTCTTTTAGGCTGACACCCTGGCGCAGGTCTCCACGAACCGTGACGCCAGTCCCGGGCGGCTGCCCAGGTGTATGTGGACGTATGACGCCCAAACGTTGGCCGTGCGGAACCCGTCGGGCCGGTTGTCCTGGTCAACTACTTTATAGACCGATTCCTCGGCCGCCGGTTGCTGGGCCAGGGTGGACCAGTGGAATTCGTGGCCCCGGACCCGCTGTCCTTTAAGAAGCACCGGACTGTCGGCGCAGGCCTCTACCTCGCGGTATCCCAGGGTCAACCGGGTCTGGGACATGGCCGACTCGGCGGGAATAACGCCGATCATCGGGTGGGTCACGCCTTCCAGGTCCGAAAGGCTTTTCCCCAGGTACATCAGGCCGCCGCATTCCGCGTAAACCGGCACACCTTTGGCGACCGCTTGGCGTATGGCCTCGTGCATCGGCGCATTCTCCGAGAGTTGGGAGGCGAACAGTTCCGGAAACCCGCCGCCCAGGTAGATCCCACCGACATCGGGAGGCAGCTTGCTGTCGTCCAAGGGGCTGAATGGGGCCAGTTCCGCGCCCCAGGCGGATAGGAGGTCCAGTGAGTCCTGGTAATAGAAGCTGAAGGCCTTATCTTGGGCCACCGCGATGGTGGTGCGGGCGGGCAACGGCGATTCCGGGTAGATACCGGGGGCCGCCTGGGGCGTCTTGGCCGTCTGCGCCAGTTTTAAGATAGCATCCACGTCCATGGTCGCTTCAACCTGATTGATCACGCTGTCGTACCACTGCCGGGCCACGGTCCCTTCCACCGTTGGGATCAGACCCAGGTGGCGTTCCGGCTGGATGAACTCATCTTTCCTGGGCAGGTATCCGAGGACAGGGATGCCGGTGGTGGCCTCTATCTGAGGCTTGCAGAATTCCAGGTGGCGGTCGCTGCCCACTCCGTTCAGGATCACCCCGGCCACGTTCAGGTCCGGGTCGAACTTCTGGAAGCCCAGGACCTCGGCCGCCACGCTGCGGGCGACCTTGGCGGCATCGGCGATGAGGATCACCGGAGCGCCCAGCAACTTGGCCAACTGGGCGGTTGAGCCATCTTCGGTCAGGCTGGAATGGCCGTCGAACACCCCCATGACACCTTCCACCACGGAAATATCGCGTCCGGCGCCGGCCCGCTGGAACAGTTCAAGCACCGTCGAGTGGTCGCAGAGCCAGGTGTCCAGGTTGCGGCTGGGCACGCCGCAGGCCACTTTGTGGTAGGAGGGGTCGATGTAATCCGGGCCGGCCTTGAAGGGCTGCACCTTCAGGCCGCGGCGGGTCAACGCGCCCATGATGCCGGTGGCGATGGTGGTCTTGCCCACCCCGCTGCGCACTCCCGCTATTACGATGGTTGCGGCCATCCAGTGTTCCTTGTTCTCTGGGGTCCGGTTTCCGGGCTCCGGATGAGTTATCTGGCGCTCATTATAACTGCCGTCCACCGAAAGCGCAGGGAGCCGAGCCTGGACGTGAGCTGATCAGCTTGACATCGCCTGACCGAGGGCCTACTTTTAGGTGAATCTGAGGCAGCCTTACCAGCCATACCGGAAAGAGGGAGATGCCATGCCAAAGCTTGCGGTCCTAAGCGAGATTCAGCGAAAGAGCATGCAGATGTTTCCGTGCATTGAGCACGACGATACGCCGTGGAGCCCCATGGCCAAACCGCTGTCCGAGAGCAAGTTGGCCCTGGTCACCACCGCCGGTTTACACTTGCGAACCGACGAGCCTTTCATCTCCGACCACCGGAACGGCGACACTTCCTTCCGGGTTATACCCCGCAGCGCCGGCGCCGCCGACATCATCCAGAGCCACACCAGTCTCGGCTTCGACCATACCGGCATCTACCGGGATATCAATGTCACCTTCCCCATCGACCGGCTCCCGGAGTTGGTCCACCAGAAAAAGATCGGCTCTCTGTCCGACAACTATTACTCTTTCATGGGGGCCCTCACAGACGTTACCGGGATCATCGAGGAGTCCGGCCCCGAGGTTGCGCGGAGGCTTAAGGAAGAAGGCGTTGAGGTGGTGCTGCTGACCCCCACTTGACCCGCCTGCTCCCACACTGTAAGTGTGATCGCGCGCATCTTCGAAGAGGCCGGCATGACCACCACCGGCATCGTCCTGATCGAGGAGCATGCCCAGAGGGTGAAGCCGCCCCGGATGCTGGCCGTGCCCTTCTTCTTTGGCAACGCCCTGGGCGAGGCCGATAATCCTGAATACCAGCACCGGGTCTTGCAGGCCACATTCGACCTGCTGGACCGGGACCAAGGGCCGGTGCTGGAGCAACTGCCCGACGATATGGTTCCCGACATCCTGATGCAGGGTTCCGAGACCGCCAACGAATCCCAGGAGAAGGGCCTGAACGCCGCCGACGAACTGACGTCGCTCCGGGCCTACTACGAGCAGTGGGTCAATGCCCACGCCGAGCGAACCGCGGTGGGAGCGAGCACCATCCCCCAGCGGCGGTTCCGGGGAGTGGTCCGGTTCTTGGAAGGGTACATCAGCGGCGAGGAATCGGACATGAAGGAGCGGCCCCAGGACTCCACCGTTCCCCAATTCGTCCGTCACTGCGTGAACGACCTGAAGGCCTTTTATTACGAGGCCAGGATGGCCCAACGGCCCGACGGCGCCGACCGGGATATCCACGATTGGTTCTGGTCGAAGACCGCCATGGGGGCGTTGGTGATGGCCCTGGCCCAACGGATGCGCGATGACGAGGACGCGGAGACCAAGGCCGTGGCCTACGGGATCGCCAGATAGACGCCGCCACCAAATATGGAGTGAACAATGGTTACCTACAGTTACGACCACATCCACCTGCGCAGCCGCGAACCCATGGAGACGGCCCGGTACTTCAACAAGATGTTCGGGGCCGAGATAAAAGAGAGCGTCCAGTCCGACGGCCAGCCCAGGGTCGATATCGACGTGAACGGCCTGATCATCTTCATCGCCAAGGCCGATGACACCACCCCCGCCGGGCCCGTTGACCCCCATCTGGGCCTGGACCACTTCGGGTTCAGGGTGGATGACCTGGACGCGGCCGCCGCCGACCTCAAGTCCAAGGGCGCCGAGTTCTCCATGGAGCCCAAGGACCTGCGGCCGGGACTGCGCATCGCCTTCGTCCGCGCCCCTGGTGACGTCCGGATAGAGCTGCTCGAGCGCAGCGACTAGCAATAATCCAACGCCACAGAAGGGGTCGGCGCAGATCACGCCGGCCTTTTTTGTTTTTGTTCCGACGTCCGTAGGGGCGGGTTTCCAACCCGCACTGGCACTCCTAAACCGCGCTTATGCCCGCCTGAAATTTAGCGGACCAACCTGCCTCTCATCCGTGATTGTTCCGTTTCGACGCCACATCGGCGCAAGTAAAAGGGCATCCCGATAAACCGGGATGCCCCTACGAGTCGTTGGCGTCATCACCGATTTTTCTATCTACAGATATCCGCCCCGGCGAGGGCCCCTCAGCCAGTAGTAGAAGCCGGTGATCACGATGAACCCGCCCAACAGCAAGAGCATCACGCCGATCGCTTTGATCAGCCATTCCCCCACCGGCGAGACTAGGATCAGGCCTAAGACAGCCACCAGGCCGCCGCAGCCGATCCCGGCTCTGGGTCCGGCGTTACCCATGCCCGTCCTGCCCATCCTGAACTGCATCGGTGCTAGGCCTTGGTCACCGTGAAGGTGACCTCGGATTCGTTGACCCGTCCCTCTTCGGTCAATTTGTCCAGGTGGGTCCGGACGTTGCGGGCGGCGGCCCCGCGCAGGTTGCGGCGCAGGTTCCTTGGGTAGACGGCGGTCACGATCTCGTCCACCGAATCCACTCCAGACGCCAGGGCCGCCAGCACCTGTTCCTCCCGTTCGGTCCGGTGGCGGATGTACCACTCGACGCGGGCGGTTCCGTTCTTGATTATCTGACCGTGGCCGGGGCAGAGTATCTTGGGCTTCAACCCGGCCAGGGTTTCCAGGGAGGCCATGTACTGCTTCAGGTTGCGCACGCTGGAGGAGGAGTTGCCCAGGATGGTGTCTCCGCTGAAAACCACTTTGTCCGCCGCCAGATAGTATGAGATGTGGTCTATTTCATGGCCGGGGGTGAAGTAGGCCCGGAGCTTCACGCCGCCGCCGGTGGGAACCGATTCACGGGAGCGCAGCTTGACCACCTTGCCCTGACCCAGCCGGTGGGTGAGCGCCGGCTCCAGCTTGGGGTGGCAGCGCACCACACAGCCAAACTCCTCTTGGAGCCGGTCCAGGCCGCCGATGTGGTCGCCGTGGCCGTGGGTGATCAGGATGGCGGAGATGCGGGGCTTCCCCAATTCAGCGTGAAAGTCCAGTATCTGTTTCGTCCAGGAGCGGTAGGGCTCGCCTGAATCCACCACCACCATATGGTCGTTGGGGTCGCCCACGAAATAGATGTGGGTGCCGCCGGGGTGCATGGCCCCGAAACTACCGGGGTCTTCTTCGATATGGGTGGCGTAGATGTGCTTGGTGATCTGCATCGGCCGGTCCTCGCCCCGTCATATTCCTTTCTGAGCTTTTAAGCTTGGCCCGTTGGGTAGGTGGGATGGTAGCTCCGCGCCTGAGCGGCGTCAATCCCCAGACTGCCCTTATGGTAATATCCGGGGGATTTCTCCATTCGCCGCATGGACTCTTCGCACGCTCAAAGGCAGACATGATCTCCGAAATGATAACCAGGCAAGACTTGAAGTCAGCCATCCCTGACCTGACCGGCAATCTTCGCCTCAAGGGACTGGAAGGAACGGTCAAGGTCTACAGGGATGATTACGGCATCCCCCGGATCAAGGCCGGGTCAGAGATAGACGCCTTTTTCGCCCAGGGGTTCGTGACGGCCCAGGACCGGCTGTGGCACATGGAATACGACCGCCGCCGGGGAGCGGGCCGCTGGGCGGAGGCCGTGGGCGGGCAAGCGGTTGCTCAGGACAAGATGATGCGCCGGTTCCGGTTGGAGGCCAGCGCCAAAGCCGACTACCAGGTCATGGACACCCACACCAAGGATGTCTTTGACGCCTACGCCGCCGGCGTGAACGCCTTCATTCATGGCGGGGACTCCCTGCCGGTGGAATACCGGATCACCGGACTGGAGCCAGAACCCTGGCAGCCCTGGGACGGCCTGATCGTCTACAAGGTGCGCCATATCTTCATGGGCGTGTTCGAGTCCAAGGTCTGGCGGGCGCGGATGGTGCGTGAGATGGGGCCTGAAGCCGCGGGGAAGTTGTTCCCCGGTGTCGAACCTGGTTACCTGATGATCCTGCCTCCCGGCTCGACCTCCCCAGGCCCCTTGGATGAAGGGCTGAAGGAACTGGCCGAGGGCGCGGCCGGGCTGAACTACCTGAACGAGATGGACTCGGGCAGCAACAGTTGGGTCCTCTGCGGGGCGGAGACGGCCACCGGCAAGCCCATCTTGGCCGGAGACTCCCACCGCGCTCTGGACACGCCCAGCGCCTACTACCAGAACCAGGTGGCCTGCCCCGAGTTCGACGTGGTGGGCCTGTCTTTCCCCGGAGTGCCCGGATTCCCCCACTTCGGCCACAACGGGCGGGTCTCTTGGAGCGTTACCCACACCGCCGCCGATTACCAGGACCTCTACGTTGAGCGGTTTAAGGAGGGCGATGCAACCAAGTATCTGTACCAAGACCGGTGGCTGGATGCCGAGACCCACGACGAGACCATCAGGGTCCGGGGTGGCAGCGACGTCCAGACCATGGTGACCGTGACCCGGCACGGCCCGGTGATCGCCGGAGACCCGGCCCAGGGCTCGGGGCTGGCCTTCAAGTACACCGCCACCGAGAAGGCCTCCACCTGGCCGAAGATACTCTGGCAGATGCTGCGGGCCGAAAATAGCCGGCAGTTGGTTGACTCCATGCGCGACTGGGTGGACCCCTGCAACAACCTGCTCTTTGCCGACGTTCACGGGGATATGGGCTATCTCTGCCGCGGCCGGATCCCCATCCGGTCCCGGGTCAACGGGTGGCTGCCGGTGCCGGGTTGGACCGGGGAGCACGAGTGGGAAGGTGACATTCCTTTCGACGAACTTCCCCTGTCCATCAATCCACCGGAGGGCTACATCGCCACCGCCAACAACCGCCCCGTGGGCGACGACTATCCCTATTACATCGCCATCGACTTCACCCCTGAATTCAGGGTGAAGCGGGTCACCGAGGGGCTGAAGTCCCTGGTCCGGCCCACGGCTGAGGACATGGCCCAGGTGCACGCCCAGAAGGTCTCCATACCGGCGTTGGCTTATCTGGATGTGGTCAAGCAGTTGGAACCTCAGGACGGACCCAGCGCCGCCGCCAGGGACCGGCTTTTGGCTTGGAACGGGGAGATGGATGCCGGCCTGGTGCAACCGACTATCTACAGCGCCATGCGCGATGCCCTATTGAAAGAGGTGTTGGAGACCAACCTGACTGAAAAGCTGGCTGAGGAGGCCTGGCACCCGGCGGACCGGGGATTGGGTTCTTTCTCCAACCGCCTGAAGGCCCAGTTGGTGGCGATGATTGGACGAGACGACTG
>JACZYV010000109.1:0-10886 GCA_022570905.1 Chloroflexota bacterium | reverse complement strand
CACACAAGATTTGCCGAATCCCCCGACTCGGAACACAACTGGGCTCTGCGGGGAACGATCACGGAGGAGCAAGGGGAGATCCACGTGGCGCAGGGCAAAGTGATTGGGGGAGGGTCGTCGATCAACGGTCAGGCGATGCAACGGGGATTACCCGAGGATTTTGACTCCTGGTCATCCCTCGGCAACGATGAGTGGGCCTATACCAAAGTACTGCCTTACTTTCGAAAATCGGAGCATGACCTCGACATTCGAGATGATTTCCATGGAACGGAAGGACCGATCCCAGTGAGGCGCCGTCAATCAGGTCCCTGGCCCGACATCCAAAAGGCCTTCCATGCAGCCTGTTTGCAGGCGGGGTTTGGCGCCACTGAGGATACGAACGGCCCAAACCCTTCCGGCGTGGGCGTGTCCCCATCCAATAATCTGGACGGCATGAGAATGAGCGCCGCTGTAACTTATCTCAATCCCATGCGCCACCGTCTTAATCTCACGGTGAGGGGAGGAGTTTTAGTCAGAAAGGTGTTGATCAAGGACCTAAAGGCCGTCGGGGTGGAAGTCGAAAGCGGAGGCGAGGTTTTCAACGTTGAAGCGGACCGTGTCGTGCTCAGCGCCGGGGCGATAAAATCGCCTCACCTGCTCATGCTGTCGGGAATCGGCCCCGCGGACCAACTACAAGAATTTGGGATACCGGCGGTCCATGATCTGCCCGGAGTGGGGCAGAGCCTATGGAACCACCTCAGCGCCCAGGTCACATTCAAGGTCAAAGAGGGCGTCACCCTCTCCGGTGAAACCGATGCGGTGCATTTTAGTTTGCACTACACCTCCCAAGGATCAACGGAAGTCAACGACATGCTGCTGCGGACCAACCCAGTCGTTGACGAGCGTGAGGAGCGTGTCGCTGGTGTACGCACCAAGTACCTGAACGGTGATATCCCCGCCGGCCAGGCGGCGAAAATATCGTGCACCCTCGGTCTGCCCGACGGCTCAGGATACGTCAGATTGGCATCCGCCGCCCCCGAAGTGCAGCCGTCCTTTAACTACCGTTATCTACAGGACCCGAACGACGTCCGGCGGGTGCGGGAAGGCCTGAGAATGGCGGTCGAACTTCTTGAATCCGATGCGTATAAAGACGTGGCCGATCACCGGATCCAACCTACGGACGACATTCTGGGTGACGACGACGCCCTGGACCTCTGGATACGCCAAACCGTGGGATCTGCCAGGCATGTGTCGGGGACTTGTAAGATGGGACCTGATTCAGACCCCATGGCGGTGGTTGATCAGTACTGCAAGGTCAAGGGGGTACAACGGTTGTGGGTGGTCGATGCGTCGGTGATGCCGCGAGTTCCAAGGTCCGGCGGCGCCCACGCGACGGTTCTCATGATTGCCGAACGTGTCGTCGACTGGATCGTGCCGGGTTAACCCAGCATTGCCGCTGTCAAATTCCAGACCAGTTCCTTTGGAAAGTCTTGCGCATTAGCTTCGCGGATAACTTCTTCTTGGTTGTTGGGTGGTTTACGGCCCTTAGGATGGTCTCGTGTGGCGCCTAAAGTTGAATCGGTTTGATCGAATGGCTGGACGGTGCGTTGACAAAATGGCCCATTGCCGCCATATTAAAGCCGCCTTAAGTAGAGTAGGACCGAATGAAGGGATGATTTCGTCGGGGAAACGTCGAATTTTTTTATCCTTTAATTAGCGTTCTGCTGATCATGTCACTCGGACAGAGGTGGTAACATGCGAAAACTTCTCTTAATCATGGTGAGCCTATTAATGCTTGGCATGCTGGCGACAGCGTGTGGCGGGGATGACCCAACCCCCGCGGCGCCAAGCGTGACGGCGCAAGACATCCAAGATGCGGTTGACCGTGCGATAGCAGGCGCGGCGGCCGGGGATACCAGCCCAGAAGAGATTCAGTCGATGATTGAAGCGGCGGTTTCCGCCGCCGCGGCTGGCTCTCCTGAGGGTCTGACGGCATCGCAGGTTGAAGCGATAGTGGCCGCGGCCGCCTCACCTGAAGGTCTGTCGGCGTCCGAGGTGGAAGGGATAGTAACCGCGGCCTTGGCGGCGCAAGCTGCGAAGGAAACGGCTCCGACCGGTCCCTTCGTCATCGGTGTGATGGAGTCCCTCACCGGCCCCGGCGAGACCTACGGCAACGTGGCCGTCCAGGCCAAGCTTTTGGCCGTCAGCGAGATCAACGCCGCGGGCGGGATCGACGGGCGTCAACTGAAGCTGATCATCGAGGACTCGAAATGCAACGCCAGGGACTCGATCACCGCGTACACCAAGCTGACTTCGGTGGATGGGGTGAAGATCATCCTGGGCACCTCCTGTAGCGGCGCCATGCTGGGCGCCGCCCCGCTGGCCGAGAAGGATGGCGTGATAATGTTCTCCGGCCTGGCTACCAACCCGCTCGTCGCCGACGCTGGAGACTTTATCTTCCGGACCGCGATAAATGATAAATTGGTTGGTGTCGATACGGGGAATACATTGTGGTCCGACGGCATCCGCAAGTTGGCCACCATCACCGAGGCCACCGACTACGCTGAAGGGGTGCGCCGGGAAACCGCCACCAGGTTCGAGCAACTGGGCGGCGAGATCGTGGCGGCAGAGGGGTACGCTTCAGAGGAAACCGACTACCGGGCCGCCATCACAAGGATTATTGGAAAGAATCCCGACGCCATCCACATAGCCGCTCAGGCAGAGTTTGCCGGTGGCACGATCATGAAGCAGTTACGGGAATTGGGATGGGACGGACCCATATATGGTGAGATCGTAGTCATTGGATCAACAGCTCTGGACGTGGCCGGCGATGCCGCTACAGGGGTTAAGGGAATCGTCCCCGCCCTGGATCCCAGCAACACAAAGGCCATCGATTTCTTGAAGCGGTTCAGAGACCGGTACGACTACACCACTCTGGAGTGGTTCATGGGTTCGGCCTACGATGACGTATACATCACGGCGGCTTGCCTGTCGCAGACTGGCGACGACCAGGACGCCGAGGGCTTCAGGGATTGTCTCTACGCAATGGAGCCCTTTGAGGGCACCATCGGCACCTACACCTTCGATAGCGATGGTGAAGTGGTCGGCCTCTCCAACGCCGTTGCAGTGGTACTGCCGGTGGCCGAAAGGACAGCGGAGAACTCGGGTTGGAAGATACTAGGGGCAGCGCCCATTCTCCCTTAGTGTTCCCTACCGGGTTGCTGTCGACCAGGTAACTTTCTGGACTGGGGCGCATTCCAGTGCAACTATGGAGAATAGTATCAGCCCCAAGGTTATTGGGGCTGATACTATTTTCGCCCCTGCCCGGATCGAAGGCGCCAACCGTAATGAAATGATGGGACCCGTAAACAATTTGAAACAGACTAACAGGTGATGCATACAAGAGAACAAAACCAGGCCTGCGGTCCAGCAAGGAGCGCTATTGCTGAAGCACCTTAGCGTTGGCGGGTTGACGCCTTGGGCTTCCAAGGCCATCACCAGCCATCCATTGACCGCGTTGCTACTGGCGGGGATGATATTCTACCTCGCATGGCTGCCCGCGCAGGGGGGCAGCCAATTCCTCCAATTTTCCATCAACGGGGTGGTGATTGGGGCTGTCTACGCCATGATGGCCATGGGATTCACCCTCGTTTACGGCACGGTCTGGTTCTTCGACCTGTCATATGGGGCTATGGCCACCATTGGCGGCTACTCCGTTTTCTACTTCACCAGCCGCCAGGTGCAGACCATCGGGCGGGGCGAAATAAACAATCTGCCCCTGAACATCATCATGGGCGTGCTGCTTGCCGCAGTGGTTGGCTGGGCGCTATATACCTGGCTTTTCCCGGTGCTCCGGAACAGGTTGAACCGGAATATCTCGTCGGCCCTATGCCTTGTGCTAGCCGTGGCATTCGGCGTGTATATCATGTTCACCCTGGAAAATCCCGCCAATCTCCACACCTTCCTGAGCCCGGTGATAGGTCTGTTGGTGGCTGTGACGGTGGCCTGGGCCGCCTACCAAGTGGTTCTAAGTTCTGGTAGAGCGTCCGCAATATCGCGTCCTTTGGTGTTATTGGGAGTGGTGGGGGCAATCGCGCTGGGCGCCTATTGTGGATCACTGGTGGCCGGCGCGCCCGGTTCCATCTTGTACCTTAGTTGGGGTATGGGCATGATGTTGGCTGGTGCGTCGGGTCTTATGATCTACCGTGGCATTTATTTCTACCTGCGCCGGCAAGCCAGATCGCCCCTGGTGATGCTCGTTGGTTCGCTGGGCTTGTTGCTCAGCATCACCGCGTTTATCTCCATAATCTTCTCACCGGACGGCCGCCCGCTGTCGGAGCCATTTGGGTCGGTCCCCTGGTCTTTTGGCGGGGCCTACATCAAGCCCTTCCAGGTGTTCATGATTGGATTGGTCTTCGCCGTGTTCGTCGGACTGGTCCTCCTGTTAAACCGGACTTCATTCGGCAAGGCGGCGCGGGCGATCGGCGACGACGAGGAAGTCGCCCGTATCGTAGGCATCAACACACCGGTCATCATCGCGATAATATTTTTCTTGGGAGCGGCGATCTCCGCCCTTGGGGGAATCCTGTTGGGAGAAGACATCGGCATTCGCCCGCAGATGGGGTTGCTGTTGCTGTTGAAGGGGTGGATCGCATCGGTGGTTGGAGGCATCGGCAACATCCAAGGAGCCCTTTTGGGCGGCTTCGTATTGGGAATGGTTGAAAACTACGGGGTTTGGTATGTTCCGGCGCAGTGGAAAGATGCCATCGCCTTCGTACTGTTGATCTTTTTCCTGTCATTCTGGCCTAAGGGAATCTTGCCGAGGGCATAGCAAAATGCTAAACGACTTGAAAGCAAATAACGCTCTTCGCTTGCTGGCGGCTGCCCCAACCCGCGCCAGAGCCCGGCTCGGCAACAACTTGGAACTTCTGATCAATCTTCTGGTGATCACGGCAACCTTGGTCTTCATGCTGTATCAGGGGCCCGGATTCGCCATACGCATCGCCCAACTTTTCGCGATCTTCGCCATACTGGTGGTCAGCCTGAATCTGATCATTGGCTATACCGGTCTTCTTTCGGTTGCCCACGTGGCCTTCTTTGGGATCGGGGCCTATACCGTGGCCGTATTGACCACCAACCCAGAGTACGAGCAGGTACCGGGACATATCCGTTATTTCGATTGGTCATTTTTCGCGGCGTTGCCGGTGGGAATGTTGTTAGCGGGGGTGGTGGCGCTCTTCGTGGGGGGTGTATTAAGCCGGTTCCGCGACGATTTATTCGTGCTGGTCTCCGTCGGGTTTGCGGTGATCGCCCACCGGGTTTTCCTTTTTTGGCAGCCCGTAACCAGGGGTGCGTTTGGCATCCACGCAATCGCCAAGCCTTCGATATTTGGCTTGGTCATTGACGGCAGGATGGAATTCATGTTCCTTACCTTGGGCTTCTTGGCGTTGGTGTACCTGGTTTCATGGCTGATCGTCCGCTCTTCCTTCGGACGGGTGCTGATGGCCATCCGGGAAGATGAACAGGCCATCGAGGTGTTCGGATACCGGGCCAGTATGTACAAACTTATGATCTGGGTCATCTCCGCGATGATGGCGGCGCTGGCCGGCGGCCTGGTAGCCAGCGAGCAGTCCTTCATCGACCCGAATTCCTTCTTGTTGTTGGAGTCGATCCTCCTGGTGTGCATCGTGATCCTTGGCGGTCTGGGAACCCTGTCGGGGTCTTTGTTGGGGGCACTGGTCTTCGTGCTGATGAATGAAGGGATGCGGTTCCTGCCCTTCCTGCCCGACGCTCTTATCGGGCAGGCGCGGCTGGCCATCTTGGGGATGTTGATAGTCGCGCTCATGCTATTTAGGCCGCAAGGTTTGGTGGGTAAATTCAAGCTATGAACAGCGAGGACCGGGCAGATAGCGGAGGGTTTGCTTTGGAGACCCGGGGTCTCGTAAAACATTTCGCCAGCGTTAAAGCCATAAATTACCTGTCGATCGCTATTCCCAAGCAAGGCATAACCAGCATCATTGGGCCCAATGGCTCGGGAAAGTCGACCTTGATCAATTGTTTGAGCGGCACATTGCCCATCGACGGTGGTATCGTGATCCTCCAGGGGACCTCCATGAGAGTGATCCTCCCGTACCGCAGCCCTTCCCATGGTGTAACACGCACTTTTCAAGAGGTCCGCCTGTTCAACCAGATGACCGTAATGGACAACATGTTGGTGGTCCTCACCGAGCGAAGCGTCTGGAAAAGCCTGATAGAGCGTAATCGCTCCGCCCACCTAGCCCGGGCGAAAGAGCTTTTGGAATCCGTTGGTCTGTGGGAGAAGCGCATGGACCATGCCGAAACATTGTCCTACGGCCAGAGAAAACTGCTGGAGGTCGGCCGGGCACTGGCGATGGACGTGAACATCTACCTTTTTGACGAGCCCTTTGCCGGCCTGTTCCCGGCCATGCTCGAGCGTGTCACTGAACTTTTGGAGGGTCTCAAGCAGCTGGGCAAATCCGTCATTTTCATCGAGCACAATATGGACTTGATCCGCCGGCTGTCCGATTACACGTTCGTTTTGGACAGCGGCGAATTATTGGCGGAAGGCCCGGTGAACGAGGTGCTAGACCGGCCGGAAGTCATCGAAGCTTATCTGGGGACCTAACGGACGGGAATAAACATGCTCTTGGAGCTTAAAAACATATCGGTCCATTACGGCGGTGTAGTGGCTTTGGATGATGTTTCCCTGGGCATTGATGAGGGAGAGATCGTTGCGTTGATGGGTCCCAATGGAGCGGGGAAATCCACGGTTTTGAAATCCATCTTCGGGTTGGCGCCGGTGGCGTCGGGCCGGGTTTATTGGCATGAACAGCCGCTCGAGGTGGCCTCACATGAGATTGTGAAGCTCGGGCTGGCCTTCGTGCCCCAAGGACGGCGGGTGTTTACCCAGTTGACCATTGAAGAAAACCTGGAGCTGGGTTGTCTTTACTTGAAGGATAAAGTCGAGAAACGGCGCCGTTTGGAAGAGGTGATGGATCTATTCCCGGTCCTATATGAGAAGCGGCGAGACAAGGCCAGAGCTATGTCGGGAGGAGAGCAACAGATGCTGGCCATCGGTAGAGGGCTGATGGCAAACCCGACGACGCTGCTGTTGGACGAGCCAACACTGGGGCTGGCGCCAATTATAGTTAAGGAAATGTTTGCCAAGATCGTCGAGATCAACGAGAAGCGGAATACTTCAATCATGGTGGTCGAACACAATATCAGAAGCATTCTTGATGTGGCTTCACGGGTTTATGTGTTGGACAAAGGAAAGATCGCCCACGACGGAACACCAAAGACCGTTGAGGAAAGCGACATTCTCACCAAAGTGTTCTTGGGCGCGGTGGAGTGACCGGCTTCTCGACAGGTGTCCGATCTCGATCGTATTTTGCGTTGCTGGCGAGAACTATAATGTTTTGGCGATCGCCGGGATAGGACTCAAACATGGAATTTGATCACTTCGAATGTGTTAGCTTTGATTGCTACGGGACCTTGATCGACTGGGAGACTGGCATATCGTCCGCGTTACGGCCGGTCTTGGAAAGGCATGAAATCTCTATCGGCCATTATCCCCTGCTGGAGTTATACGGAAAGGCGGAAGCGGAGATTGAAGCAGGGTCATATCAGCCCTATCACGAGGTCCTGAAAGACGTCCTTTCCATGATCGGCGATATATTAGGGTTCGAGCCATCGCCTGACGAGTTTGAAAGCTTTTCCACCTCGGTGAGAAACTGGCCCGCCTTTACGGATTCTTCGCAGGCATTACGTGCGTTGGCGGCCCGGTATCGCCTCATCATCTTATCCAATATCGATGACGACCAATTCCGGTTTTCGCAGAAGATCCTGGGAGTTGAATTTGATCAAGTTTTCACGGCGCAGCAGATCGGCTCGTATAAGCCGTCACGCCAAAACTTCGAATACTTGATTCAACATGCCGGAGTCCCGCGGCACAAGATCCTGCACGTTGCGCAGAGCATTTTTCACGACATTGCTCCCGCAAAGGCGATGGGCATCGCAACGGTGTGGGTGAATCGGCGTCAGGGGCTGGGGGGCTTCGGCGCGACTCCCCCAGCCGAAGCCGTACCCGACGCAACGGTTCCTGACTTGCGGTCTCTCGCGGTTTTAACTGGCGCCATGGCATGACCGAAGCACGGTATAGTTAACGCCAACCCGCGCGGCGCAGGCGCTTTTCTTAGACCAGGCCGTGGACTGAACCAGCCGGTCGCCTCGTCCCCCCGGTACTTGAAAGACCAATATCGAATCTGGATATAGACAGCCCGTGGGACCAACTCCGTATTATCCTCAGGAGCCTCCAGGATCAATTGGTTTATCTTGGTCACTGCGTTAAAAGGGAGCGGCGCCAATCGCTCAAGGCCGAGTCCCTTGGGGCGTGGCGTAAGTGATTCCCTTCCGGAAATCCGGCGGGGAATCGGCCTGTTCTGAAGAAGTCTCTCAGGCAACACGAGAACTCAGCTAAAAGGAGAACAAGGTTGAGCTATTTAGGCCAGCCGGTAAAAAGGTTTGAAGACGCTAAGTTGATCACCGGTAACGGTTTGTTCATAGATGACGTCAAACTCCCTGAAATGCTTTACGCCGTGATAGTACGGAGCGTCCACGCCCATGCCCGCATCCGGTCGATAGACGCTGCCGCGGCCCTCGAGTTAACGGGGATAGTGGAGGTGCTTACCGGTGCCGACGTGGCTGGAACGTTACCGGACTTACCCATCAGGCCCATGGGCGATCGTTCCGTGGAGGAATTCAATGCCCCGCAACATCCTGTCTTGGCCCGCGGCAAAGTATGTTACGTCGGCCAGCCGGTGGCTGTGGTCGTGGCCAATGACCCTTACCTGGCCAGAGATGGGGCGGAATTGGTGGCCGTGGACTATGAAATCCTTTCCCCGGTGATAAACCCTGATGAAGCCAGCAGTGAAGATGCGCCGGTGATACACCCACATCTGGGAACCAATGTTGCGATGCGGTCAGTCCAAGAGGGTGGAGACATCGAACAGGCTTTTGCCCAGGCCAGCCATGTGGTCCGTCAGAAGTACCAAATACCGCGGCTCGCCCCGTCTCCTCTGGAAACGCGAGGTGTTGTCGCCGACTACCAACCCAACGAAGATTTATTGACTGTTTGGGACTCTACCCAAGCTCCCAACCAGGTCAAGAGATATCTAGCTCAACTCCTCAACCGGCCAGAGGAAGCTATTCGTGTGGTGGCGCCCGATGTGGGAGGGAGCTTCGGTATAAAGGATTGCCTTTTCCCCGAAGACGTCCTGATTCCTTTTCTAGCTCTGCGGTTACAGAAACCAGTTAAGTGGATAGAAGAGCGCCAAGAAAATCTCCTCACCTATCATGGCCGAGGCATGAGCTTGGATGTGGAGGCTGCCGTCAGCAGTGACGGCGTGCTTCTGGGCATACGGGTCAGTATCTTGGCGGACCTTGGGGCGTATTTCTATCTGACTACCCCATTTCCTCTATTCAATGCCGCCAACCGGATAACTGGGCCTTACAAGATCCCCGCCGTGAGGGCGCAGCTATTGGGAGTTATAACGAACAAAACACCCACCGGCGCCTACCGGGGCACCGGAAGCCCAGAAGCAGCATTCTGCATGGAGCGGACGCTAGACTTGATCGCGAATGACCTGGAACTGGACCCGGCAGAGGTGAGGCGCAGGAATTTCATCCCCTCCGACGCCTTCCCTTATAAAACTTGCACCGGGGCGGTCTACGATTCGGGCGATTATGCCCAAGCTATGGAACGCGCCCTGGACCTGGTCGAATACTCTAGCTGGCAAGAAAAGGCGCGGCAAAGAAAACCAGACGAACCATTCTTGGGTGTTGGACTGGCGACTTTTATTAAGTCTTCGGGGGCTTCGGGAGAACATCGGAAAGAAAGCGCGCGGGTGAAGATCGATCCGTCCGGCCACGTTGATGTTTACACCGGTGTGTCTCCCCACGGCCAAGGAACCGAGACATCCTTTGCACAGATCGCGGCTGATACTCTGGGGGTGGACCCGGGGCAGGTGCGGGTGCTTCACAGTGATAGTTCCATATATCCCCATGGAATCGGCACCAGCGCCAGCAGAGGCCTTATCATCGGCGGCTCAGCCGTCCACCTGGCGCTTCAGGAAGCACGCCAAAAGTTAGCGTTCATCGCATCTAACCTGATGACTTGCCCCATCGAAGATATCATTTTCCGGGACGGGCAAGTGCTCAATCACCGCGATCCAGATAAAACAATCTCTTTTTCAAAACTAGCCGCCATGGCCCATGACCCGGAATCCGTTCCCCCGGGGACCGCCCCTGGACTGGACTTCGACTATGAGTACACCCTTCCTCAAAGCCCGGTCTCCTTTGGGGCGCATGCAGTGGTGGTCGAGGTAAACCGGGATACGCTGGCGGTGAAGATCCTGCGCTATGTGGGAGTGCACGACTGTGGGCAGATCATCAATCCCATGATCGTGGAAGGGCAGATCCACGGAGGGATAGCCCAAGGGATAGGCCAGGCGTTAACCGAACGCATCGTTTACACCGAGGAAGGGCAACTCCTGTCCGGCAGCCTGCTGGACTACGCCATGCCCCGGTCGATAGATATCCCTAACCTGATACTAGACACCATAGACACTGTCTCAACAACGAACCCACTGGGCGCCAAAGGTATCGGCTCGGTCTCCACCGTTCCCTCTCCGGCAGCGGTGGCGAACGCGGTATTGAATGCCCTATCCGGCACGGGGGTCCGTCACATCGATGCCCCGTATACGCCTGAAACGATATGGCGCTCAATCCGAGACCAGAAAGTGATTAGTGGTTAGTTCTTCCGGTGCGACGAACGTTGTCTTAATCGCTCCGCGTGGGTGGTCGATTCAGCAACTCAGGAAGCCCCG
>JACZYV010000108.1:0-10896 GCA_022570905.1 Chloroflexota bacterium | reverse complement strand
AACTTCTTTAGGCTATATTCGCTCCCCTGTTCCCTCCGGTAGTCTTCCCGCAGCTTGAGAATCATCAACTTTCCCAGGGTGTAGTTGAGGTACCCGGGGTCGAATGTCCCCCGCAGGGCCTCCCTTCGGGCTGGCAGTTCGGCCATGTAAGCGTTGTCCATGAAGAACCGGGTGGCGTCCTCCAGCATCATCCCTTCCGTGTGCATCCAGAGGGAGCACATATAGCGGCAGTTTCGGACCAGAGCCTCCAGCAACTGGGTCAGCAACAGTCTCGGCTGCCCTTCACCGTACTTCGTCTCCAGCATCATCTGCTCGGTGTAATGGGCCCAGCCTTCGGTGAAGGAGTAGGACGTTGCAACCCGGTTGACCAGGGGCAGTTCCCGCCCGTAGCGGTTGTGCAGGTGGTGCACGAAATGGCCGGGGTAGACCTCGTGGATGGAGATGATCTTCAACGTGTCGTAGTTGAAGTTGGAGAGCCATTCCTCCTGCTGTTGGGCGGTCCAATCCTGCTCAACGGGTGTCACGTAGTAGAAGGACTCGGTGGCCACGGTCTCCAGGGCCCCGGCGCTGTCCATGGCGGCGAAGGCGTAGCGCATGTAGGTGGGAGTCTCGATAACCTGGCAACGGTTCTCGGAGGGCACGGTGATCACGTCGAAGTCGATGAGCGACTGGCGGATGCCCTCCAGCATGTTGCTTGTCTCGGGAATCAGGTCCTGGGGTTGGGGGTGGTTGCGCCCGATCTCTTCGACGATCTCGGTAACCGTCCGGCCGGGCGCCATGCTCTGGGCCACAGCCTTGATGCGGTCGAGGTTGTCTTCCAGATTGGCCTGCCCGATGGCCGCGATCTGGCTCAGGGAGGCGTTCAGGCCCTCTCCGGTGGCCAACATACCCGAATAGAGCTCCGGCCCGATGGCGAATCCGTCGGGACCGCCCGTCCCCCGGCGTTTGAGGCGCTCCACGAAACGGTCGAGTGCGGCCGCGGCCGACTCACGGGCCCGATCGAACTCTCCTAAGATCTCCGAATCTGTCACACCTTTAGCAGCGTCTGCCAAGTCGACACGATAAAAGCGGGCCATGCCCGAATAACTCTCCACGCTCATGTCTACAACGTGGCATGAAAGTTTGTCGGACAGCGCCCGGTCCAGCACGTCCAGAAATTCGGGAGCCTGCCTCATGGCTGAGGTAGCCGACCGTAGGCGGTCCTCCAGCGGGGCGTAGTCCCGGCGGATGTAGCCGCTCACGTTCAGGTACCCGCTGTGGCGCATGGGATTGTTTTCCAAGGGCTTGAGGTCGTTGAAAATGAACAGCTCCCGGCGTAGGAACAACTCCATCATCCGGTAGCTCAGCCGGCCAGTGTCGTCCAGGGAGTCGGCGTCCAGTCTTCTCAGTTCGGTCAGGCCGCGCCGTAGCTCTCCTTCCCGTCGCGCGTTCTGGGAAGGCGAGAGATCGGGCAACCGCCCATCGTATTCGTGCTTCCCGATCCGCGACCCTGCCGTTGGGTAAAAATCCCAGTGTTCTTTGATCAGCTTTTGGGACAATTGCTGGAATAATTCGTCCGTTTGTTGCTGCACCATGCCGCTCCTAAAATCAAAAAGGCGGCCCAAAGCGGGCCGCCTTTGCCTACCGGATACCGGCTGCGCTTAGAGCAACGTTTCGCTTATCTGCAACTGGGGCTCGATGTCGGTGAAGTTGGGGATGTCGCCCATGACCGCGCCGCCATGGGTTGAGAACGCCGCATGGACCTCGTCGGTGGTGTTGAAGAAGAGGTGCCCCACCGCGATGAATGGCGCTGGTGTATTGGGGTCGGTACCGGATATCCCCTTTTCCATGTCGACGTTCACCATGCCCATGGGACCCAGCAAGTCCTGGACGATGGCCAGGTGGGTGGTCGACCAGTACCCGTGGTCGAATTTCTTGCCTTCATCGTTGGGATACAAGACCGTGACTTTAATCATGAAACCGGCTCCTGATTCTGGAATAAAATGGTGATAGTTGCGCCGTCAGCCGGCGCTCAGCCCAGTGTACTAGGCGCGGTGGGCGCTGGCAATACACGAACCCGTACACTTCTGGAAACCCAGGGACCCCTGATAGCTTCTGCTACAATAAATCCGCCGCTTTTTCGGCCCCCAGGGAATCCGACGTAAGAGCGGCCCCATATTAAAAAAGATATGTTTCAAAACCTGCGATTCTTTCCCTGGCGCCTCCCCCGCGCCGTTGTCCTAACCGCCGCCCTGGTGGCTATCCTTGCCCTGGTTGCCTGTTCATCATCGTCGGATTCCGAAGATCCGGCCGGAGAAACTTCCGATGGGCTGGCTCTGGTCTGGGAAGCCTGGGAGCAGATCAGCCAGAGGTATGCGGGTTCCGAACCCCTGGAACCCGAATCCGTGGTTTCGGGCGCGATGACCAGTATCTTGGACCTGATTGATGTTACCCCCTACCCATTCTTGACTGAGATCGGCCGGATGCGTGGCCAGCCACCGGCCCACGTTCCTGGGGAGATGGCAGACATTTGGCGGGCGGTGGCCAAGCATCAGGCGTCGAACCCCGATTTTGATCCATCCACGGTTGCCGAGGCAGCCGTCGCGGGGATGTTGACTGGCCTGGGTGACACGTTGGCGGTATTCCTGAACGCCACTCAGTATCCCTTGGCCAAAGAGAGCTTGGAAGGCGGCATTGAAGGAACCTATCTGGGTATCGGCGCCAGGGTGGTTTCCCGGGACGGCCGGATCTTGCTGTTCCCTTTCTCCGGTTCACCCGCCGAGAGCGCGGGAATCCTGGATGGGGATGTGATAGCGGCTGTGGCAGGCGTGTCGGTGCTGGGCCAAGGTGTACAGGAAGTCGTTGACCGGGTGGCGGGACCAAAGGGGACCAAGGTTGCTTTGGAACTCATCCGGGTGGGGGAATCCGAACCCGTTGAACTCGAGGTATTCCGGGGCGATATTGAGCTGCAATCGGTGGCCAGCCAACTTATTCCCGGTGGCATCGGATACTTGCGCATATCCCGGTTCCGTGACAATACGGGTGAACAGGTACTCTCCGCGCTAGAATCCCTGAACCGGTTTGACATGTTGGCCCTGGTGCTGGACATAAGAACCAACCCAGGCGGGTCTGCGGCAGCGGCCAAGGAGACCGCCGGTCAGTTCCTGCCCGACGGGACGTTGTTTGGATACGTGGAGGGCCAGGACGGGAAGCGCACCGAGGAAACCATCGACCCAAACCGGGACCGTTTGAACCTGGACGACCTGCTGATCGCGGTGCTGGTCAACGAACAGACAGCGCGCGAAGCGGAGGCTCTGGCCGCGGCGTTGCAGGACTCCGGGCGGGCGACTTTGTTCGGAGTGACCACCTTCGGAGACGCCTCCGCCTATGAATTCGTGGAATTGAGCGATGGATCGGCCATGTATCTGCCGGTGTCGCGGAGGTACACGCCCTCGGGTAAACTCTTGGATAAATCAGGTCTGAAGCCCGACGTCGAAGTCCAGTCAATCCCTGAGGAGGAGGGCTACGGTGGCGAGAGCCAGTTCAACCGCGCCTACGAATTCCTAGATGGCCAGTTGCCGCCGTTCCGTTAGAATCCGGCGCCCGGCAGGTCCGGCCCCGGCTCCGGCCAGGTTAGAGAAAAGACCGCTCCCATTGGAGCGGTCTTTTCTCTAACCTAAGTCTGCTTGCTAAGATGCTAGAAGGGGTCAAGCAGCATCGACGCCACTGTCTTCCTGACAGCGGAGGCACACAAAAGTGCTAATGTCCTCTGGGAGGCTGTCGCTGGCCACGTTGCGCTTGCGGTTGCACACCGAACAGACCACCGTCTCCGTTGCGGGTGACGGCGGTTGGGTGATCACCATATCGGTCCCGCGGTACCCAACGTAATCGGGATTGACATCCCGCAAACGCTGGAAACGCTCCCGGTCTTTTCGGCCCAATTGGCCCTCCTGGCGATACTGGGGAGGTTACTTGATCTCGACGGCGGCGCCAGCCTCTTCCAGCTTGCCCTTGATCTCGTTGGCCTCTTCCCTGGCGATGCCTTCCTTGATGGCGGCCGGGGCGGATTCCACCAACTCTTTGGCCTCTCGCAGGCCCAGTGAAGTGACCTCACGAACGGCCTTGATCACGCTGATCTTGTTGGGGCCGATCTCCTTGAGGTTAACCTCAAATTCTGACTGTTCCTCGGCGGCGGCGGCGGCACCGTCGGCTGCGGCGCCACCGGCAGCGGGTGCGGCGGCAACGGCCACCGGGGCCGCGGCGCTGATGCCGAACTCTTCTTCCAGGGCCTTCACCATGTCGGCCAACTCGATCACGTTCATCTGTTTGATTGCTTCTAAGATCTCGTCCTTGCTCAAAACGTCTCCTCTCTTCCTATCAGGATTTTTGGTCTTTCAGATATTTATGATTAATTTATTGGATTGACCTGCCCGCTGGGTTATACCGACTCTTCCTCGCCAGCGGCTTCCGCTTCCGGCTCAGAGGCGGGTTCGGCTTCAGCTTCGGCCGCCGGCTCTTCAGAGGTCTCCTCTCCGGCGGGCTCCGGACCAGCTTCAGGCTCGGGGGCATCCGTGGCCTCCGCCGTGGGCTCTTCGTCTACTGGAGCCTCAGCGTTGGGTGATGCCTCCGCCTCTCCCTCAGCTTCGGGCTCGGCGGTGGCTTCGGGTTCGGCAGTGGCTTCAGGTTCGGCGGCGGGCTCTGGTTCTGCTGCCGGTGCGGGACCTTCCGATTCCAACTGGCGCACCCGCGCCTGCAACAGGTTGTCCAAACTCTGCAGCGGGCCGTTAAGCACGCTGAGAAGCCGGGCGATGGGCGATTGCATCTGGCCCAACAACATGGCCAGCAAAACAGGTTTGGACGGTAAAGATGCCAGCTTCGTGACCTCGGCGGGGGACATCGGCGACCCGTCACCCATGACGGCTCCGATGATGGCCAGCGTTGATCCGCCGGTGCGGATGTAATCGGCAACGGCCTTGGCGGCGGTTGCTGGGTCGTCATATCCCAAGGCAATTGCCGTCGGGCCTTGTACGATCTCTTTTATCTGGGGTTTTTGGGCTTCTTCGGCAGCCAGGGAGAGCAGAGTGTTCTTGACGATGGTGAAATCGACGCCACCGGCCCGCATGGCCCGGCGTAATTCGACCATCTGGTTCACCGAGATGCCCGAATAACTGGTGGTCATCGCGATGGTGCTGCGCTCCAGCCGGTCCTTGATGTCCTTGACCCGGTCTACTTTTTGCTGGGTGGGCAAATTATTCCTCCAAAGGTCCTGTTAATTGATCGCGGGATGATATTTCTCAGGTTAAATATTCCGCCGGAAATAAAAAATCCCTACGCCAAAGACGCGGCGCAGGGAGTCGGTTACTCCGAATTTCTGTCCGTCGCGCCTGGGCGGGCGGCTTGCGCATTTAGCCCCCAACGGGGACCCGCGGTCTCTGGCGTGTGTTTTCTAGATTGTAAACTTGGTGAGTAAGGGAGAAGCCGCGCGCCGGGTTACTCCGGCGCTTCCAGGGCGTGTAAGGCGGGTATGTCCAGCGATAGGCTGGGGCCCATGGTCGACGTGATGTAGGCCGACCGGAAGAAGGGTCCTTTGATGCTGTCGGGCCGGTCTCTGATTATAGCACTGGTCAGGGCGGCCAGGTTATCCACCAGTTTGTCGGCGTCGAAACTCACCTTGCCTACTGAACAATGGATGATGGCGGTGCGGTCGGTCCGGTACTCGGTCCGCCCGCCTTTGGCTTCTTGAATCGCCCGGGGCAGGTCCTGGGGCTGGACCATGGTGCCATTGCGGGGGTTGGGCATGAGGCCCCGGCGGCCCAGTATCCGGCCCAATTTACCAATCTTAGGCATCACCTGGGGCGTGGCCAGTCCAACCTCAAAGTCGGCCCAACCCCCTTCGATCTTTTCGATGAGGTCGTCTTCGCCAACGAAGTCGGCCCCGGCGGCCCGGGCCTCTTCGGCCCCTTCGGCCCCGGCGAAAACCACCACGCGGATGGTCTTGCCCAGACCGTGGGGCAGGCTGCAAACGCCGCGGATCATCTGGTCGGCGTGCCGCGGGTCAACGTTGGTCCTGATGTGCAGCTCAACGGTCTCGTCGAACTTGGCGGTGGATACTTCCTTGAGGAGTTCCATGGCTTCTAATGGCGAGTAGTTCTTTTCCAGGTCCACCTTTTCCGCGACGGTGCTGAACCGCCGGCTGTGCTTGACCATGTTTGCTATTCTCCTACTTCGATGCCCATGCTGCGGGCGGTACCAGCAATGATCGCCATCGCTTCCTCGACGCCACCTGCGTTCAGGTCGGCCATCTTCGATTCAGCGATCTCTTTGAGTTGTTGTTTGCTGATGCTGCCAACGCTGCCATCGCGGAATTCGGAGACTCCTTTCTCGACTCCCGCGGCTTTGCGCAGCATGTCCGATGCCGGGGGAGTGCGGGTTACGAAGGTAAAGGAACGGTCCTCGTAAACGGTCAGGTGCACCGGAACGATGGACCCGGCCTGGTTGGCCGTCTTGGAATTGTATTCCTTGACGAAGCCCATGATGTTTACACCGTGTTGGCCCAACGCGGGCCCCACCGGAGGGGCTGGCGTCGCCTTTCCGGCTTCCAACTGCAATTTGATTATGGCCCTAACTTTCTTCGCCAACGGGGGCTCCTTCAGAATTTCTCTTGATTGGTCTCAGCCTGGGGCTTAGATAGACTTAGATCCGCTCCACCTGGAGAAAATCCAGTTCCACGGGAGTTTCACGCCCGAAGAAGGATACCATAACGCGGACCTTTCCCTTGCCTTCGTCCACGTCGTTGATGGAGCCGATGAAGTCCACAAAGGGGCCTTCGGTGATCCGCACGGTCTCGCCGCGCTCCAGACCGATGTTCACGCGGATGGGGTCCGAGCTCACCTGTTTGAGGATGTCCTCCATCTGCTTGTCTTCCAGAGGCACCGGCTTGGGCCGTTTGTCGTGCTCGTCTTCAGTGGAAACGAACCCGGTGACGCCGGGGGTGTTGCGGACGGCGTACCAACTTTCGTCATCCATGGTCATTTGCACCAGGATGTAGCCGGGGAACAGCTTCTTGCGTTCCGAGCGCCGCTGGCCGTCCTTGAAGACTACCTCTTCTTCAGTGGGGACCAATACCTCGTTGATTCGGTCCTGCATGTCCAGGCTCTGGATGCGCAGGCGGAGGTTTTTTTCCACCAGGTCTTCCTGTCCAGAGTAGGTGTGGACGATGTACCAACGGGGTCCCTGAGTTTCTTCGGTTTCTGATGTATCTCTTGTAGTCATGATGCAATATCCGATGCTGGTTTAAGCAGAGATGCGCGACGCCAGAACGCGGTCCTCATTTCCACAAAAAGCAGTCTACAGAGGCCGGGCCCGGTTTGATTCCCTAGAAGATTACCCGGGCGAATAACTCGGCGAAGATCCGGTCCAGTCCACCCAGGAAAAACCCCGCTACGATGGCCAATACGATGACGACCACGGTCAAGCGGGAGGTCTCTTCCCGGCTGGGCCAGGTAGATTTTTGTAATTCCACGTAGGTTTCCCGCAGGAAAGTTACGGGGCCGACACGCCCGCCGCCGGTGGGGGCGACGATGCGTTGACTGCGTGTTGATGCCCTGGCCATCAGCGGTTACCTCACTTCGCGGTGGGTCTTGTGGGTGCGGCACCTGGAGCAGTATTTACGCAACTCTATCCGGTTGGGGTCGTTGCGCCGGTTCTTCATGGTGGTGTAATTACGCTCCCGGCAGTCGCCGCATTGCAGGGTGATGATCTGCCTGACGTCCGCGGTCTTTCTGGCCATGACTTATGACACCACCTTGGTTATTACGCCGGAGCCCACT
Organism: Chloroflexota bacterium; assembly: GCA_022570905.1. Taxonomy (GTDB): domain Bacteria; phylum Chloroflexota; class Dehalococcoidia; order Lucifugimonadales; family UBA3495; genus UBA9611. The sequence continues at coordinate 3,088 of JACZYV010000108.1, read as the reverse complement.
GTCCGTCCGCCTTCGCGGATGGCGAAGCGCATCTGCTCTTCGAGGGGCACCGGGCTCATCAGTTCGATCTGCATCTTCACGTTGTCCCCAGGCATGACCATCTCAACGCCCTCGGGCAAGGTGCACTCGCCTGTGATGTCGCTGGTGCGGATGTAGAATTGGGGTTTATATCCGGAGAAGAATGGCGTGTGCCGTCCGCCCTCTTCACGGCTCAGGATGTAAACCTCGGCTTCCGCCTTGGTGTAAGGACTCATGGTTCCGGGAGCAACCAGCACCTGGCCGCGTTCCACCTCTTCCCGGTCCACCCCGCGAAGGAGAATACCCACGGCGTCTCCCGCCTGTGTGGTGTCCAACGTCTTGTGGAACATCTCCAGGCCGGTGGCCACGGTCTCACGGACGTCGCCCCAGCGAATTATCTCAACATTGTCGCCCTGCTTCAGGGTGCCACGTTCCACCCGGCCGGTTACAACGGTGCCGCGGCCCTTGATGCCGAAGACGTCTTCGATGGGCATCAGGAAGGGCCGGTCGATTATCCGCTCGGGTATTGGAATGTATTCATCCATGGCTTTGATGAGGTTCAGAATACCTTCCACCGCTTCGGGGTCTCCCTCGAGGGCCTTCAGACCGCTGACGCGGACGACGGGCGTGTCGTCGCCGGGGAACCCATAGCGGTTCAAGAGGTCGCGGACCTCCATCTCCACCAGCTCCAAAAGCTCTTCGTCGTCCATCATGTCGACCTTGTTGAGAGCTACCAGAATACGGGGCACCTCAACCTGCCGGGCCAGAAGGATGTGCTCACGGGTCTGGGGCATGGGACCATCGGGGGCGCTAACCACCAAGATCGCGCCGTCCATCTGGGCGGCTCCGGTAATCATGTTCTTGATATAGTCGGCGTGACCGGGGCAGTCCACGTGGGCATAGTGCCGGGTTTCCGACTCGTACTCCACGTGAGCAATGGCGATGGTTACGCCGCGGGCTTTTTCTTCCGGGGCGTTGTCGATGCTGTCCATATCCAAATAAGTGGCCAGGCCCTTTTCCGAGAGGACCTTGGTGATGGCCGAAGTCAAAGTGGTTTTACCGTGGTCCACGTGGCCGATGGTGCCTACGTTCAGATGTTCCTTCGACCGGTCGAATCGCTGCTTAGCCATCTCTTAGATGTCCTCCCTACTACTCTTACTCGGGCCCTTATTTTGGGGCCGATTCTTGCTGGAGCCCAGAGGCGGGATTGAACCGCCGACCCCGTTCTTACCAAGAACGTGCTCTACCGCTGAGCTATCTGGGCTGATAGATTAACGGCTGCCTGTTGCTTTGATCTTCCTAACCTCTATTCGCCTCTGAGGTCCGGGCCTTGGTCCGGAGACGGTCAAGATTGGTGGAGGGGGCAGGATTCGAACCTGCGAAGCCCTTCCGGACGCCAGATTTACAGTCTGGTGGCTTTAACCACTCACCCACCCCTCCAGGCATGGGAATCTTCGCATATTTCTTGGTATGGGTGCAATCGAGGGTGCTGATTTGGGTGTCATCGTGGTTAACCGATAATCTGACCCCGGTTTCGCCGTACCTCACTCCGCTGAATTCGTGCTAGCGGGACTGGATTTTAAAAGCCCCAGAGGGGATTCGAACCCCTAACCTGTCAATTACAAATCGACCGCGCTTCCATTGCGCCACAGGGGCATCGAGGTTCCCGGTTCCAGGCTCGGCCCAGGCTTAGCTCAGGCATGCCTGACACTAAAAAATAGCCCCGCATTCGTGGGGCCATTTCGTAACCAGGAGTCCATTAAAATTATATAAATTCAGCCGAAGAAAGTCAATCGATTTCACGCCCAGGGTTGACGAATTCCGGAGGTCTTTATCCCCATGTCCGTCATCTTGACGGCGCGAGTGTCGTAATCTACACTTCCAGGCACGGCCAAACAGCCTGTTCTATCCCGGGCTTGGGCACGAAACCATTGGATTCAAGGCCCGGTCGAAAATTGAAGGACCGAACACCGGGCAAGGGCCCAATAGTCCTGAATTCGGTGTCGGCAATGCGCAAAATATGGACCTGAAAGAGTACATCAGAGACGTGCCCGATTTCCCCGAGCCGGGGATAATCTTCAAAGACATCACCCCGCTGCTGGGCAGCGTCAAAGCCTTCGATTACGCCATCTCAAAGTTGGCGGAGCGTTACAAAGACGCCGATTTTGATGTGATCGTTCCCATTGAGTCACGGGGGTTTCTTTTTGGCGCGCCCTTGGCCCGTGAACTCGGTAAGGCCATCGTGCCGGTCCGCAAACCGGGCAAACTGCCCTCCGCCACCTATTCCGTGGAATACAAACTGGAGTACGGCACCAACACCATGGAGATTCACGTGGACGGAGTGAAAAAGGGCCAGAAGGTCCTGGTCTTGGACGACCTGCTGGCCACGGGCGGGACATTGGCCGCCACCGCCCAACTGGTGGAGATGGCGGGCGGCGTCGTCTCCGAGATCGCCGTCATCATCGAATTGTCTTTCCTGGACGGCCGGAAGAAGCTGGCTGGCTACGATATCTACTCGATGATCCAATACTGACCGGCCAAACCACATAACTCACGCCCCGACGCCAACCCACGATAAAATCGAGGTCCCTTAGACCGAGGTTGCTTCGATACAAAGGCAAAGGATTTATTCATGGCCAACCAGATCAAAGTAGGCAACGTTGAGATCAGATTCGTCTTGGATATGCTCCCGCCGCCCCGCGACCCAACGGTGATGTTTCCAACGACCACCGCCCAGGACTGGGAGCCGTACCACGACGCCCTGGAAGACTGCCAGCTACAGCTCTACTACGGACATTTTTACCTGCGCAGCCAGGGCCAGACCATAATGGTGGACACTGGCATGGGCCCCGGACCCCATCCAAGCCGAGACAACCGCACCGGGGACATGCTGAACCAGCTTAAAATCTCGGGAGTGAACCCTGAGGACGTGGATATAGTCCTCATGACCCATCTGCACATCGACCACGTTGGCTGGAACCTGGACTACACCAGCGGCGAGCCCAAGCCCTATTTCCCCAACGCCCGTTATCTGGCGCCCCGGTTGGACTGGGAGCACTTCCTCAACCCG
>JACZYV010000107.1:0-10899 GCA_022570905.1 Chloroflexota bacterium | reverse complement strand
GAAAAAGACCTGAAACAACTCAAAAAGGAAAACGTGATCTAAAAGCTGACCGCTGAAAGCTGATGGCTGGCAGCTTGAAAAGGAGCCCCCCATGGCCACGGCCAGACCCCTGCGGACGTCCATGTACGTCCCAGGCAACAAGGAAGACTGGATGCGCAAGGCGCCCCAATACGGGGCCGACGCGCTGATCTTGGACCTGGAAGACTCGGTCCCGGTCCCCAACAAGGCCGAAGCCCGCGTCCTGGTCCGCAAGATGCTGGAGGAATTGGGCGGCGAGAAACCCACCCTGACCGTCAGGGTCAACCGGCTGGAGACTGGCCTCACCGGCGGCGACCTGGAGGCCGTGACCTGTCCGCAACTCTACTGCGTCCTGCTCCCCAAGGTCGAAAGCCCGGCCCACGTGGTGGAGGTCGATAATCTGCTGTCTCATTTCGAGCGCAAAGCGGGCATGGAGGTGGGTTCCATCTTCATCGACCCCGGCATGGAGACTGCCCAGAGTATCCGGCAGTCTTACGAGATCGCCACTGCGTCGCCCAGGGTTGCCCACATGGGCGGCAGCGGCGGCAAGGGTGGCGACACGGCGCGGTCCATCGGCTTTCAGTGGACTCCCGAGGGCCTGGAAACTCTTTACCTGAAATCCAAAGTGTTGATCGACGTTCGGGCCGCCGGGGTGCCCTATCCCATGAGCGGTGGCTGGATGGACATTCACAATCTGGACGGACTTCGGGCGCTGGCCATCCAATTGAAGCAGTTGGGCTACACCGGTATGCACCTGATACATCCCTCCCATGTCCCGGTGGTGAACGAGGTGTTCTCTCCGTCACCGGAAGAGGTGAGACATTGGCAGGGCTTGGTCGCCGCCATGGAGGAGATGCGGGCCACCGGCGGGGCAGCCGTCACCTTTGGCGGAGATATGGTCGACATCGCCCACGAAGCGACCGCCCGCACCATGCTGGCCGTCGCCAAAGAGATGGGGGTGGAAGGGGCTTAATAAACCCCGGACCATGACTCAAGAGATGGAACGGTGGATACCCTTGGAAGGATGCGTGAACTTTCGAGACCTGGGCGGATATCTCACAAATGACGGGCGCACCGTGAAGTGGCGGCGCCTCTTCCGCAGCGACTCGCCCAGTGAATTGACCGATGCCGATGTCCAGATTATTACGGGAAGCCTGGGAGTCGTATCCGTTATCGACCTGCGCAGCAACGCTGGCGGCACCTCGAACGACGACCGGGGCTTGCTGGCCCAATCGGGCATCGGCTACCACCAATTTCCGCTCCTGGAGCGCCGCGGGTTCTTGCCGCCAACCTCCGGAGAGGAGGTGGAGAAGCGGCTGACCGATATGTACGAGTGGGTCCTACGCAACGCGGGCACTCTGCTGGCCCAGGCTTTCACCGCGCTGGCCCAGCCGGTGAACCAGCCGGCCCTGTTCCACTGCAGCGCCGGGAAGGACCGGACTGGCGTATTATCCGCCACCATCCTGGACGTGCTGGGAGTAAGCCGGGAAGACATTGTGGATGATTATCTTATGACCAACGATGTCATTGACGCCATCCTGGCGCGGCTCCATGAGATGCCCGGATTCGAGCACTCCACCCGAGAGGGAATCATGGCCCCCAGGATCGCCATCGAGAAGTATCTGGACGTTACCCAGAGCGAATTCGGCGGCTCCGAAGCCTACCTGCTCCACCACGGTGTCCAGCAGAGCGTCATCGACGATTTCCGGGACTCGATGCTGGAATGAGACTAACGTCAGCGATCAATAACTGAAGGGCGCATCATGAACCGGTCCGCCAACTTGGCGAAGCCCGTAGGCTTGGCGGCAGACCCGCTGAGTAAGGCTTAAATCCACTTGAGTTATACCTAGCTGCGGCCAGGGTCCGGACCATCCAAGGGGACGTCCCCGCTCTCCCTTTCGATCATGCCTTCCACGTCATCGGATTCTCCGAAGCTCAGGTGGTTTCGCAGATCGGCCACCAGAGTTTCTACTTCCGATGGGTCGGTATGAAAGCGGTTAAGGGAGTGGCGCAGCATCTCTAGCCCCGCCTCCATCTGGGGCCAGACCACTTCCTGCACGCCCAACTCCTGGAACCGCTCGCCCTCGTCCCGCCAATGGACCCTGGCGACGATGTCCAGGTCCGGCGCGACGCGTATGGCGTGTTGGGCGGTTACCCAAGCCGCGGCAGAGTCTCCTACGCTGATGACCAACAATCGGGCATCTTTGACCCGGGCGATCTCCAGCACCGTCTCGCTGTCGCTGGAGCCGAGTATCGCTTGATGCCCCAGCTTCTTCCATTCAGCCACCACGTAGGGGTCCAAGTCGATGCCGATGACCGGGACATTGTGCTTGGTGAGTTCCTCGGCGACCAGATGGCCCACCCGGCCCAAGCCGCAGACAATGGCGTGGCCGCGCATGGCCGGGAACTGCTCTTCAGAATCATTATTGCCCAGCCGGTGGGGGCGCAACATGGCCACCCGGTGCCCTAACCGGTTCACCACTTGCGAGCCCCCTCCCATGAAGAGGGGCGTCAGCGCCATGGTTATTACCGCGGAAACAACGATCAAGGTCATGAATTCCTGGTTGACTATCCCAAGCGCCGCGGCGGAACCCACCAGGATGAAGCTGAATTCACCGATCTGCCCCATTCCCAGAGCCGTCAGCACGGATGTATGAGGAAGGAACCCAAAGCTACGTACCAATACGGCCGTGAGGACGAACTTCACCAATATGATGGAGGCGATCAAAGGCAGCACCAGATCAAGGTTGTTCACCAAAAACCCGGGATCGGTGAGCATGCCCAGGGACACAAAGAACAGGGCGGCAAAGGTGTCTCTCAGAGGCACGACCTCGGATAGAGCCCGGTGGCCGAAATCGGTCTCACTGAGCAGCAACCCGGCGACGAATGCCCCCAAGGCTGCGGACAGCCCCAAGCTTTCCGTGGCGGCGGCGGAGACAAAGGTTATCGCCACCACGGTGACGATGAAGATCTCTCTGGACCCCAAACTGGTGATCCGGCCCAATAACCAGGGAATGCCCTTGCTGCCAAGAACGGCCATCAGGGCCAGCAAGACCCCCGCCTTGAGGAGTCCGAAACCCAAGTCGGTCAAGAAATCCCCGCCGCTCAATGCCGGAAGCAGCGCGATTATGGGTACGAAGGCGAGGTCCTGAATCAGGAGTACCCCCGTGAGGATGCGGCCATGAAGGCTGTGGAGCTCCCCCCGGTCGCTCAAAGTCTTCAACACCACCATGGTGCTGCTGAGGGCCGCCGCCAACCCTAATACGGCTGCCTCTTCGGGGCGCATGTTCAACACGTACAATCCCAGCGGGTATACGGCGGAGGCGGTGAGAATCACCTGGACCATGCCTACGCCCACCACCACGCGGGTCAATCGGTAAATTTCCCTGAAGGAAATCTCGATCCCAATGGCGAAGAGGAGCAGGATAACGCCCAAGTTGGCGAAGGTCTCGACTCGCTCAGGGTCGTCGATGAATTCGAAGACGTCGGGACCGATCAGTATGCCGACGGCTATGTAGCCTATCAGGGCCGGCATCCGGAGCAGCCGTGCGGCCAGACCTCCCCCAGCGGCGGCGGCAAAGATTACCACAAGATCGGTAAAAAGGCCGCCTTCGATATTCATGGGAGGTTCCTCGATCATCCTTTCGGGGCCATAAACCCGGGATGACTTTCTATCTGTGCGACTGCCGCACCCTGGCTGTGCCACCGTCGCACAATACGGACGATCAAACGTCGGCTCCGGGCCTCAACTGCGTTACCGTACCCAGAGTGATGTAGCCTGCATTCTAAAAGCGTGCCGCACCGGAGGCAAGCAAGCCTACTTAGCGACCTCGACAACCAAGTGAATCCGGTCAGAGCGTTGTCACATGACGTCCAAGAATTGTCCGTTAGGCAGCCATCACCCAAGCCACGCTCCCACGATTTACAATAAGGCGGTTGTAGGAATCTGACTGTTGGTTGACAAGAGTAAAGCGGGGCCACACGCTACGGACCCGTGTTTCAGGTGTAGTCCATCTGCTCTATGAATCGGACCAGGATTCGTTTGAATGCCGGTTAAGCCCGCCAAGGAGATACCCCATGACAACCTTTGTCCTGGTACACGGCGCATCCCACGGCTCATGGTGCTGGGACAAGGTTGTCCCGTTGCTGGAGGCCCAAGGCCACGAAGCGTTAACGGTTGACCTGCCCGGCAACACCTACGGGGAGTTTGACATACCCGCCGGCCAAGTCACCCTGGAGACCTACGCCGGCCACGTCTGCAAATTGCTGGACCAGATCGAAGAGCCGGTGGTGCTGGTGGGCCATAGTCTGGGCGGTCTCACCATCACCCAGACCGCCGAGTACCGCCCAGACAAGATCAAAACCCTGGTCTATCTGACCGCGCTGATGCTTCGCCCCGGCGAGGCCATGATGCCGGTGGCTTCAAGAGACCCTGAAACGGTCCGGGCGGGATTGCAGCGGGATTCATGGACCGTATCAGAGGACTTGGGTACCGTCATCTTCCATGAAGATTCTCTCAAAGCCAGGTTTTTCAGCGACTGCTCCGACGGCGACACCGCGTGGGCTAAGTCCATGCTGGTCCCCCAGCCCTCCGGGCCGTTGATGGACCCCATGAACACCACCGAAGAAAACTTCGGCCGGGTCCCAAAGGTGTACATCGAATGCCTGCGGGATGGCGCCCTTTTGCTTCCCCATCAGAGAGAGATGCAGGCCAACGTATCATGCGAGCGGATTTTATCTCTGGACACAGGCCACTCCTCATTCCTTTCCGCCCCGGAGGAACTTGTCCGCCACTTGGTTTCTATCTAGCGCGCCGCGTAGCCAAACCCAGGGGCCTTGGTTATCATGGCACTACCTGAACGGGATGAAAATTGACCACGGAATTGGAGGCGGCGATGGCTAGCAAGAAAGGAACCGGCTTGATGATCGTTTGGGTCGATATCCCAGCCGACAAAGAAGAAGACTTTAACAAGTGGTACAACGAAGAACACCTCAAGGAACTGCTTTCGGTCCCCGGCGTGCTCAGCGCCGCCCGCTACGAGGCCACCAAGAGCGGTCCCAAGCACATGGCCGTTTATGAACTGGAGAACGCCGATGTGGTGAACACCGACGCCTTCAAGAACCGGCCCCGCACCGAGTGGGGACAGCGGGTGTCCCCCAGTATCATCGGCGCCAACCGGATCAATAATGTCTACGACATGATCCACCCGGCCTCCCTCACGGATGAAATCGCCAACAGCGGCATGGCCAACGCCCTGCAGATCGGCCGGATGGATGTCCCCGCGGCCAACGACGATGAATGGAACAAATGGTACAGTGGTGTTTACGTGCCCAACTATGAAAAGGCCCCCGGATGTATCCGCGGCCGCCGTTGGAAGGCCGTTCGGGGCACGCCCAAATACGCCACGGTCTACGAGTTCGAGGACGAGAACGTCTCGGAGACCGCGGAGTGGCTGAAACAGCGGGAGATCCATCCCGACAATGGCCGGATGCGGGACATCATGACCCACGCTGATGGCTCGCCCGGTATCTGGAAGAAGACCTTCCAACTTTAGTCTGGTCCTGCCCTTTGGCAGAGAAGCTGGCAAAGACGATGAATGTATGTTCGCGCCCGTTGAAGTTGCGTGTGCCTCGGGCGCGGGCCTAAACGCCACGGGCGTGGAATAATACCGTCATGGACGCTAACCAAGACCCCACCACCCAGGCTTCAGGACACAACCACAGCCGCCGCTCCGCCAGCCGGCGCAGCCTCAGCATCACACTGGCCCTGATCATGGGTTATATGGTGGTCGAATTGATCGGCGGCCTGGTCTCGGGCAGCTTGGCTCTCCTGGCCGACGCCGGCCACATGCTAACTGACGGGGCCGCCATCGGCCTGGCTTTGCTGGCCATCTGGGTCGCCGGCCGTCCGGCATCCATAGAGCAGACATTCGGTTTTCACCGCACCGAGATACTGGCGGCCATGTTGAACGCGCTGAGCCTGTGGTTCATCGCTGCCTTGATCTTCTTTGAAGCCTCCCGTCGCTTTGATGACGCGCTTGACGTCGACGGCGCTCTGATGTTGGGCGTGGGCGCCGCCGGCCTGCTGGTAAACATCGTTGCCGCATGGGTCCTGCGCCGGTCGGCCGGGGAAAGTCTGAATGTAGAGGGCGCATACCTGCACGTGGTCGCCGACCTCCTGGGCTCGGTGGCAGTGGTGGTGGCGGGGGTGCTGGTGCTGTCCTTCGGTTGGGATATCGCCGACCCGATATTTGGAATCGTGATCGGCGTGTTGATCCTGGTCAGCTCCTTCCGGTTGCTTTGGAAGGTGGTCCATGTTCTTATGGAGGGGACGCCTGCCCACCTGGACCTGCATCAACTGTGTCAACGGCTGGAGGAGTTGGAGGGCGTCACCGGCGTCCACGACATCCACGCCTGGTCCATCACCACCGGATACGACGCATTGAGCGCCCACGTCACCGCCGACGCCACGGTGATGGAGGACCCCAACCCGGTGTTGCAGCGGCTGCGGGAAATCGCCTCCAGCGAGTTTGGCATCGGACATGTGACCATCCAGTTGGAGGATTCCATGGAAGGCTGCAACGAAGATCACCATATCGAACACCCAACGGTATATGCCTCCGGTCACCGGCATGACGAATCCTGATCCGCCCTGGCCTCCGTATAGAGTTGGGCCCAATCAAAGATAAATAGGGATGACCAACATCAAACTCAGAAATACCGGCCTGGCCTTTTTTATCATCGCCCTGTTCTTGATCTCGCCTTTGTCCTCCGCGGTTGCCCAACAGGAAGACCCGATCGGAGGAGACCGGGGAGTGGATGTCATTGCCGGCCCTCATGCCGTCAGGGTCGTGATAATCAACTCCAATCTGGCTGCCGGATTCCTCCAGATGGCCATCTTCGTCACCGACGCCAACACCGGCGAAACCGTGCCGGACGCCAGGGTGGTGCTCATGGCGGATAACGAAGACGAGGACTATGAGGGATGGGCCACGGCCCTGAACTCGCCGGCGTTTCCCCAGCGGTATGATGTCCGCATGAATCTGGGCTCCACGGGCGAGTGGGTGATCAGCGTCGACGTTTCAAGTCCCCTGGGCCAAGGAGGCGCCACCGCGATGACCGTGGAGGTCCCGTCGTTCAGACGCTACACAGCCGGAAGCCTGGTCTTCTTCGGCGTATTCACGGTAATGGCGCTGGGTGTCGCCTACATCTTTTGGAGCGCCAAGCGGGATAACCGCCGCCGCCGCGAGGCCGCCCAAAACGGGGCCCAAGGTGAGCCCCAGGCCTGAGGCCGAGGGCTGATTCATCATGAGATTCGACCGAAAGATCCTGCTAGTCATACCGGCGTTGGCCCTGCTGCTGTTGGTATGGGACGTGCCTGCCGTTCACGCCCACGGCGGCATCGAAGCCGGCCAGAACCCCTTGTACGCCTGGAACTTGAACCCGCTGCCGACCCTGCTTCTATTGATGGCCGCCTATCTGTACCTGAACGGCCTCAGCAATTGGCAACGGCCAAGCCATCCCATCAGCCTGTGGCAGAGGGCATCTTTCTTCGCCGGCCTGTTCACGATATTCATCGCCCTGCAGTCGCCCATGGACGCCTTGGGCGAGCACATGCTGTCCTTCCACCAACTGCAGCACTTCCTGCTGCGGATGATGGCGCCGCTGCTGGTGCTCATGGGCGCCCCATTGACGCCGGTATTGCGCGGGCTGCCGCCCTGGGTGTTGCAGGGGATCGTCCGGCCCACGGTGCGTCATTGGCTGGCCCGGGCGATATATGACAAGCTGACCAACCCAGTGGTCAGTGCCTCTATGTTCATGGGAGTGCTGTACCTGTGGCAATTTCCCGGCGGGTTCAATCTGGCGCTGCGCAACGAATTCGTACACACGCTGATGCATATCACCATGATGTCGTCCGGGTTCATCTTCTACTGGGCGGTCATAGATCCAAAGCCACGCCGCTCACGGGTCCACTACGGGGTGCGGGTGCTCTATCTGGGTTTGATCGTCCTGCCCAACACTCTCTTGGGGGCGATCATCACCTTCTCCAAGGGCATCATCTACAGCCACTATGAGGATGTGTACCAACCATTCAACATATCGCTGTTGACCGACCAGCAGATGGGCGGCCTCATGCTCTGGGTCCCGGGGGATATGATGAGCATATTATCGGCTGGCATCGTCATGATCATGTGGTACGAACGGGAAGAAAGCGCCAACCCATCCCACCCATCCCTTCCTCCCACACCACCCAGCCAACCTTCCCCCTAGTTAAAGTTCTTTCCACCGCGCTGGGGCTTTGCCTTAACATCTCTGAGACCGCCCGGCGGGCTATCGCCCCGGGCTCCGACCAACGGTCGAGAGTCTCGATGAAATCGGACAAAGCGAGGGGTCTCATCGCCCCTTGACCCCCATACCCACCAACCCTAGGATGTACCTGACCCAACTCCACGGCGGAGGCGCGAAGTGACCAACGGCAACGGCGAGACCCGGTTCAGCTGGTTCATACCCATCGACGGCGACGGCGCCCGGGCCGGCACCGCCAGGGCCGAGCGACCCCCGGATTTCGACTACCTGCGCCAGGTGGTCCAGACCGCCGAGGACGAGGGCTTTTATTCTTTACTGATCCCCACGCGGTTCGCCAACGGCCTCTTCGCCGAGGACGCCCCGTTGGCCGAGACTTGGACCACAGCCACCGCCCTGGCGGCGGTGACCAAACGCATCCGCTTTTTGATCGCCGTGAGACCGGGATTCATCGCCCTGGGGCTGTTCGCCCAGATGGCGGCCGCCCTGCACCAGATATCCAAGGGCCGCATCGACATCAACATCGTGCCCGGGGGCATCCAGAACGACTTTGAACGGGTGGGCGAGGTCAGCGACCAGAGCACCCGTTACGAGCGCGCCGAGGAGTTCATCGCCGCCTGCCGCAAGCTGTGGACCCAGCCCGGCCCGGTGGAGTTCCAGGGCGAGCACTACAAGCTGAAGGATGCCTACTGCTCCCCCTTACCGGAGGGCCAGCCGCCCCAGTTCTACCTGGGCGGGGCCTCGCCCAGAGCCCTTGCTCTTTCCGCCCGGCAGGCCGACTTCCATCTGAATTGGATCGAGCCGCTGGAGGACTCGAAGGCCCGCTTCGACGCCCTTCGGGAAGAACTTCAGAAAACCGGACGCAGTATCGGCATGGGGATACGCACGCATCTGGTGGTGCGGGACAAAGAGGAGGACGCCTGGAAGGCCGCCAATGAGCTGATCGACCACGCCGACCCGGCGGTCAAGGCCCAGCGCCGCGCGGCCATCGCGGGCACCGCTCTGGTGGGTCAGGCGGCCCAGGCCCGGGAAGCCCCCAACCACATAGTGGCGCCCCACCTGTGGAACGGGCTCTCCGAGGTCCGGGTCAACTGCGGCACCGCCATCGTCGGCACCCCCGAACAGGTTACCGACGTGCTCCTGGACTACTGGAAGCTGGGCGTGGACGAGTTCATCCTCTCCGGCTTCCCCCACGTGGAAGAATGCCAACGCGTTGCCGCAGACGTGCTGCCGCTACTGCGGCAGAAGATGGCGGCTTAAATCCCCCCAACCCCCCTTTACGAAAGGTGGGCTTTGTCTTTTACGACTAATACTTTCTCGTCCGACCAACATCCCCCCTTTCTAAAAGGGGGCTAGGGGGATTTCCGCACTCCGCAAAAGCCAATATCGTCCTACGAAACCTCCGGCCTCACCCCTGCCCACGGTTGCGCCTGCTCAAATGCTGCGCTTGCTTGCAAAACCCTAGCTTCTGACCCTCGTGGCCCGATGATGTGCAGGCCGATGGGCATGCCGTCTTCCGAATAGCCGCAGGGGACGCTGGCGGCGGTCTGGCCGGTGATGTTGATCAGATAGGTGAAGGGCAGGAACCCCCAGAACGGCTCGACCTCCCTGCCTCCGATCACGCTGGGCCGCTGGCCGATGGGGAAGGCCGGCACCGCCATGGTTGGCGAGAGCAGCAGGTCGAAGTCGTCGAAGAATTCCTCCATCCGCCGGCCCAGCCGGTCGATCTCGTAGATCGCCCGGGACATATCGGCCCCGGTCACCTCCTGGCCGTGCAAGAGGGAGACCAGGCCGTAGTCCGAGAAGTCGTCCCGGTGTTCCTCCAACAGATGCCCGTAAGAGGTGTAGGCCGCCGTGGCGAAGACGTCCCAGAACGCCTGGAACGGGTCCTCCAACTTCAGATTGGCGTCCTCGACGGTGGCGCCCATGCCGGCGAACAACTTGGCCGCCCGTTCCGTCACCTTGACGACGCCGGGATCGACGGCGGCGAAGCCGAAGTCGCTGCTCCAGGCCAGCCGCATCCCCTTGACCCCTGCGCCCAAGTCCGCGCTGAAGTCGGGGGCGGGTTCGCGTAAAGAAGTTACGTCCCTTGAGTCGGGCCCAGCCACCACCTGCAGCAGCAGGGCAGAGTCGGCCACCGTCCGGGTGAGGGGCCCAGATTGGGAGAAATGGTTCGCCGAAGGCCTTCCGTAGCCGCCGTAGCGTGGCACCCGGCCCTGGGTGGGTTTGATGCCGAAGACACCGCTGAAACTTGCCGGGATACGGATGGAGCCGCCGCCGTCGCTGCCGATGGACACGGTGCAAAGGCCCGCCGCCAGGGCCGACGCCGCGCCGCCGCTGGAGCCGCCTGGGGTGCGTTCGGTGTTCCAGGGGTTTCGGCAGGGTTCGCCCAGCTCGTTCTCGGTGGTGCCCGATTGGCCGAACTCAGGAGTGTTGGTCTTGCCCAAGATTATGGCCCCGGACGCCTTCACACGCTCGACAACGATGGAGTCCATGTCGGGCACCCGGTCCCGGAACACGGCCGACCCCACGGTGGTGGTCACTCCCTTGGTCATCTCCAGGTCCTTGATGGAGATG
>JACZYV010000106.1:0-10934 GCA_022570905.1 Chloroflexota bacterium | reverse complement strand
CCCGCTCATCGTCTTGGACCGCGACGGCAATTTCCTGAACTCCTGGGGCGAGGGCCAACTGCCCGACGCCCACGGCATGTTCATCGACGGCGACGACAACCTCTACATGCCGGTCAAGAACAGTCACGTGGTCTTGAAATACCGGCCCGACGGCGACCTGCTGATGACCCTGGGCGAGTGGGACAAGCCCTCGGACACCGGCTGGTCCGGCAACTACAGCGAGCCGGCCAAGCAGGCGGCCGGCCCCTTCAACCGGCCCAGCGACATCGCCCTGGACGGAGCGGGCGACCTGTACATCTCCGACGGCTACGGCAACTCGCGGGTGCACAAATTCAGCGCCGACGGCAAGCTGCTCTTCTCCTGGGGTGAGCCGGGCAAGACCGGGCCGGGCGAGTTCCACGTCCCCCACGGCGTTTGGGTGCACACCGACGGCCGGGTGTTCGTGGCCGACCGGGAGAATAACCGCATCCAGATCTTCTCCGCCGACGGTGAATACCTGGACCAATGGACCGGCCTGGCCCGGCCCTGCGACATCTACATCGACCAGGACAACGTCCTCTACGTCCCTGAACTGGACGGCTTCATGAGCATCCTCAGCATCGACGGCGATATCATCGCCACCTGGGACAGCCCCCTGGATGCCGGTTGGGGCAACGGGGCCCATGCTGTCTGGGTGGACTCCCACGGCGATCTCTACGTGAACCAGAACGTGGAGGGACACCGCCTGGTCAAGTATCTACGCCAGTAACCGGAGACGACAGACCATGGGATGAAGGCTCCGGTCCCCCAAACCTTGTCATTCTGAGGCGTCAGCCGAAGAATCCCGTTGCCGCGGAACCAGCACAGAGCAAGAACAAAGAGTCCCTTCGCTGCACTCGGGCTGGCAGTACCGAGAAATACACCGGAGGTACCCCATGCGGGCCGGATATCAAGTTGGACATGTCGTGCTGCGGGGCACGGTGGACCATCAACAGCAGTGGCAGGACCAACTGGCCCAGTTCCGGGCCGCCCGGGACGCCGGTTTCGACACCTACTGCTTCGGCCACCATTTCCTGATCGACCCTTTCCAGCACTTCCAGCCGTGGACGGTGTTGGCCCGGATGGCCGCCGAGCCGGGGAACATGACCCTGGCCACGTCGGTCCTGCTGCTGCCCCTGCTGAACCCGGTGGAGGTGGCGGAACAGGCCGCGACCCTGGACCACATCGCCGAAGGACGGTTCGTGCTGGGTGTCGGCCTGGGCTACCGCGCCGAAGAATGCGAGGCCTTCGGCATCAAGATGTCGGAGCGGGGCGGCCGTATCACCGAGGCGATGCAGCTTATCCGGCGGCTGTGGACCGAAGAGGAGGTTACCCACCACGGCAAGTACTATCACGTAACCGGCGCCAAGCCCACGGCCCGCCCCTACCAGAAGCCCGGCCCCAAGGTCTGGCAGGCGGCCATGAGCGACCCGGCCATCCGCCGCGTGGGACGCTCGGGCGACATCCTCTACGTGGGCCCGGCCCAAGGGAACCAGTCCATCCGGAAGCAGATCGACCTTTATCACGCCACGTTGGAAAAGAGCGGACATCAGATTCCCGAGGACATGGTGATCGTCAGGGAGTTCTTCTGCGCCCGTACCCGTGAGGAAGCCATCCAAAGAGCGCGGGCCGGGTTTGAAATGAAATACAAAGTCTACGCCGAGCAGGGCCTCCACGGTTCTGATGACGAACTGGCCAGGAAGGTAACCGGCGGCCTGGAAACCCTGATGGACGAGACCTTCGTGCTGGGCAGCCCGGAACAGTGCTTGGAGCAGATCGCGGAATACAAAGATATGGGTTTCACCGACGTTATCATTCGGTTGTTCTATCCTCAGATGTCCCAGGTTGAAGCGCTGGAGCACATCAGCCTGGTGGGCGAAGAACTCATCCCCGAGATGCACCGCCTCTAGTGGCTTTGGCCTAGGGGCAAGCGAAGGACGCATTGGGCGAAGCAGGCATCTGGACCGCGGTGATCCTGATTGGATTGTTGGCAGTGGCGTTACGGGAGTACGCCCGCACCAGTGGGACCTTTGCCGCCCGCTTGGAACAGGTCAAAGTCGCGGTTATGACCGGCGCCATAATCCTGCTGGGCGTAACGGCAGCCGTGTTAGCCGTGGGGTTCATAATCGCCGTCGTGATCGTGGAGATCTGGCGGCCGTTGGTGGTGGTCCTGGCGGTGTTCGCCGGATTGGTAGCCTCCGTCATTTGGCTAAATCGCCCCAGAGCATGAGAGAGCGGCCCAAAATCAACGAAATACCCAGGAGAGAATTTTGGAAGTTGGAGTGATCTTTCCCCAGACAGAGATCGAGGCAGACCCGCTGGCGGTCAAGGATTTCGCCCAGGCGGCCGAGGATATGGGCTATGCCTATATCTTCATCGCCGACCACGTGCTGGGCGCAGACCCAGACCATCATGATTTTCCGGCGTTGCGCACCTACAACCATAGATCGGTGGTGCACGAGACCATGACACTGATGGGTTATCTCTCGGCCGTCACGGAACGGGTTGGCTTGGTCACCGGCATACTGATACTGCCGCAGCGCCAAACCGTGTTGGCGGCCAAACAGGCGGCCGAGGTGGACGTGCTATCCGGCGGGCGGTTGCGCCTGGGTATCGGCGTGGGCTGGAACACGGTCGAATACGAAGCCCTCGGCGAGGACTTCCATAACCGGGGAGCGCGCAGCGCCGAGCAGATCGAGGTGATGCGGGCGCTCTGGACCCAGGATGTGGTGGATTTCCACGGTAAATGGCACAACATCAGCCACGCGGGCCTGAATCCCCTGCCGGTCCAAAGGCCCATACCGATCTGGCTGGGCGCGGGCAGCTCCCAAAGCCCCACCCCTCCCGATTCTGTGCTGAAGCGGGTGGCCCGGCTGGCCGACGGCTGGTGCCCCAACTTCAATCCGGACGAAAACGGCCGCGCCATCGTGGACAGGGTCCACGGATTCATGCGGGAGATGGGCCGGGACCCCAACAACCTGGGGCTGGATGGCCGGCTCCGCACCGGCGGCAGGCAACCCGAAGACTGGATGGACGAGGCCAAGGCATGGCAAGACCTGGGCGCCAGTTACCTCTCCATCGAGAACCGGCAGGCCGGGTTGAAGACCGCAGGGGAACACATCGAGGCCATGCGCCGTTTCAAAGAGGCCACCGGATTCAATTTCTAGTGCGGATTCTTATGATGATGTGGAGTCGGACCGATGGCTAGATTCGAGCCCAGAGACCCGGACTTTGAAGCCAAAGTCCGCAGCAGTTTCGACCGGCAGACCGCCATGCAGACCATTGGCGCGGTCATGGGGAAAGTTGGGCCTGGAGAAGTGGAGATAGAGATGCCCTACCGGGCCGATCTCACCCAGCAGCACGGCTTCATCCACGGCGGGATCGTTACCGCCATCGTGGACAGCGCCTGCGGGTATGCGGCCTTTAGCCTCAGCGCTCCAGACACCGCTATCCTGACCGTGGAGTACAAGGTCAACTTCATCGCCCCGGCCAAGGGCCAGCGGTTGATCGCCCGGGGAGAAGTGGTGCGGCCGGGCTCCACCGTGACCATCTGCAAAGGAGATGTGCTGGCCTACGACGGCGATGAAGAAAAGCTGGTGGCCACCATGCTCACCACCATGATGCTCATGCCCAACCAGCCAGACTTGATGGGGTGACCGGTTTCCGATAGAGGCGACCCGGGAACAAATATCGTCTTGTGGAGGCCTAGGAGCACGGTCCCGACGATATCGGGATACCTCCTTGCGGGTATCACGTTTTATCCCCGGCGTTGACATCCCTCCCCCGGTTTCAGCACAGCCCGCCATTCCGCCGATGATGTTGTCCAACGAGAAATAGGGCGGGTCAGAGACCCTCCCCTACGTAACGGGACTACTTTTTAGGAAGTCGATCCGCAGGCGAAATAGGCGTAAGGGCGGGTTTCTAACCCGCCCTGCGCTGGGCTCTGACCTTGACCGGAGCCCAAAGCGGTCTAATCAAACATCAATACGCTGCGGGCGACTGAGCCTTCCTTCATGTACTGGAACGCATCGTTGACGTCCTCCAGCCTTAGGCGTTTGCTCACCAACTCGTCCAGCTTTAGCCGGCCCTGCTGGTAGAAATCGATATAACGCGGCATGTCCACCCGGAAATGGTTGGAGCCCATGCTGCTGCCCTGGATGCGGCGCTCCCGCAGGAAGGCCGAGCCGTCCAATTCTATTTTGACTCCCTGGGGGATCATGCCGATGATGGTGGCGGTGCCCCCGGCCCTTAGGATCCCGAAGGCCTGTTCCGCCGTTTCCTTCTTGCCAATGGCCTCGAAAGAGTAGTCCACACCGCCGTTGGTCAGGTCCATGATCCGCTTAACAACATCGCCGCTGGAGGCGTCGATCACGTCGGTGGCCCCGAACTCACGGGCCAGCGTCAGTTTGTCCTCCACGGAGTCGACGGCGATGATGCGCAGCGCTCCAGCCAGCCGGGCCCCCTGGATGGCGTTCAGGCCCACCCCGCCGCAGCCGATCACCGCCACCGTGCTGCCGGGTTCGACCTTGGCGGTGTTCATGGCCGCCCCCAGCCCGGTGGTTGCGCCGCAGCCGATGAGGGCCATCTGCTCGAAGCCGATCTCCTGTTCGATCTTCACCAGGGAATTCTCATGGACCAGCATCATCTCGGCGTAGGCGCCCAGGTTGGCGAACTGGGTTACAGGTGTGCTTCCCTGGCTGAGACGCGGCGTCTCGTCGGGGCCTCGGATCAGTCCCGTCCGGGAGCACAGCACCGTGCGGCCGGTGGTGCAGCGTTCGCAATGACCACAGAAGACCGAAAGGCAGCAGATAACCCGGTCGCCGGGGGCCACGTAGTCCACCAGGCTGCCCACGGCCTCCACCGTTCCCGCCGCTTCGTGGCCCAGCACCACCGGCATGGTCGTGGCGTAGAGCCCCTCGACGAAATGCAGGTCGCTGTGACAGACGCCCGAGGCCCGGGTGCGCACCAATACTTCTCTGGGGCCGGGCGACGCGATGTCAACCTCTTCGATCTGCAATGGCTGGTTTACCTCGTGCAACACCGCTGCTTTCATGTAAAGTTACTCCTTAGGAATTTATCGGTTGATGCTTGGGTGACATAATAGCCTGTCCGCCCTCAGGTGGCGAACCACTTTTGGCCGGCCAACACCACCGACGTTTCGATCTGACGCTCTGGCACGTTCCAATACTTGCGGAGCAGCCGTTCCTTCTCTTGGGTTGAGACTACTTTGAAACCATGGTTCTCGTAAAACCGGACCGCCCAGACCGCGTCGGCCCAGGTGCCGATCAAGACCGGCCGGGTGGCCCCGTCCATGATCCGGGCCAGAAGCTCGCCCCCGATGCCCTGGTTCTGCCGCGCGGTACGGACGTAGGCGTGGCGGATCAGGGTCACGTCCTGAACGTCCTGGGTGCCCATCACGCCGGCCAACTCTCCGTCTTTCTCGTAGCCCAGAAACACCACGCCGGCCGAAATCTCCTCCCGAAGTTCTTCCAGGGGCATATAGGGGTCATGCCAACGGTCGGCCGGAATTATCCCCCGGTAGGCCTGGGCGGCGTCGTTGATGATCTCGTGGATCGCCTCAAAGTCGGCGGCGACGCAATCGCGAATCACGGCTATCGGAGCCTCCTCGCCGGTTAGACGGTTACGCCGGTGAAATTGAAGCTGGCCAATTTCAGGGCCGGCACCCTGGTGGCGAACCCGACCTCGTTCAGCACCAGTTTGGTTTCGCGGCCAACAAGCTCGACACCGGCCAGGGCCTCCACGTAAGACTGGGTAAACCGCAGGTCTTTCACCGGGTGGGTGATCCGGCCGTTCTCGATCATGAACGTGCCGTCCCGCGTCATTCCCGTCATGACGCAGCCCTTGGAATGGGCCAGGCGGGTGTAGAAGAACCGGGTGATGTACAGGCCCCGCTCCGTGGAGCCGATCAGGTCTTGGAGCGACGAATCCCCTGGCTGCATGAACAGGTTGCTGGCGATGGGGCCGCCGGTGAAATAAGTCTGGTGGCCGGTGGAGACCGTGCCCTCTTTGCCGGCGGTATAGGAGTTGTGGACTGGTGTATTCACCACACCCGCGGTGATGATGTCCACGCGGCGGCGGGGCACGCCCTCGGCGTCGAAGGGCACGGGCCAGCCGCTGGAAGCCGAGCCGTCGTCCCAGATGGTTACGTTGGGGCTCATGGCCTGGCAGCCAATCAGGTCGTTCATCCAGCTACGCCCTTCCTGTACCGCCTGGGCGCCCATGCCATAGAGGCTGAGGGCCTCCAGAATGTCGTCCACGGCGTAGGTGTCCAGCACCACGGGGTATCGTCCGGGCTCGATGGCCACCGGGTCCCGGCCGTCCACTGCCTTGGATACCGCCTCCCTTCCCAGGGCCTCGGTGTCCAGGTCCGAGAGACGCCATCCGCCCCCCTTGGCCCAGCCGGCCGAGCTGCCGCTCATGGTGTTTATGATCAGACCCGCGAAGGTCCCGGCGTGGTAGGCCCGCGTGCCGTGGCTGCTGACCACAGCGATCTCCTGCACGCCGGTCCGGCAGGCGCCCGATACATTTAGATCATGCTCCTGTCCTTGGAGACAGACCCCCCGGACGATCGACGCCCTGGACTCCGGGCTGCAGAGGGCCGTGGCCTCGTCCCAACTGTCGACTATGACCGGCTCGGACGGTTGTGGGAGGCCGTTAAAAACGGGGTCTTCGGGCATCAACAGGGCGTTTTGATGAGCCAGCGCGACCGCTTTTTGGACGCCCGCATCGCTGAGGTCGTTGGTAGTGGCCCGGCCCAGGCGTTTCCCGGCCACCGAGCGGATGTTGAGTGTGATGTCGCCGTGGGCCACGTTCTGATGGATGGCCCCGCCGGCGAAACGGGAGAGCCCCAGGTCTTGGGCGTTGAGATAGATGTCTGTGTCCTCGGCCTTGGAGTAACCCAGGGCTTTTTCCAGAAGGGCCAGCGCGGCTTCACGCCCCATCATTGCATCACCCCAACCTGGATGTTTCTGAAACGGGCCGGCGCCGCTCCGTGGCCGGTGTGGCCCAGTTGGCCGGGCTGGCCCTTGCCGCAATTTGGGATCCCCCACATGGTCCAGTGATTGTCGTTGCAGACCGCGTCACAGGAATTCCAGAACTCGGGCGTGATGCCGGTGTAGGTGCAGTTTCGCAGCAGTTTTCCCAGCTTGCCCTTCTTGATTTCGTAGCCGGTCTCAGTGCCGAACTGGAAATTGTAGCGGCGGTCGTCGATCGACCACGACCGGTTCATCTCCATGAAGATGCCGTCGTCGGTGTCGGCGATGAGGTCCTCCAGCTCCCAATCTCCGGGTTCCAGGCTCACATTGGTCATGCGGATCAGCGGGATGCGGTTCCAGGAGGCGGCCCGCATGGAGCCATTGGAAGGCAGGTCCAGCCCGGAGGCGGTCTCCCGGGACATCAGGTAGCCCACGAACCGCCCCTCCCGGACCACCGGCGTCGATCCCGCCGCCACGCCTTCGTCGTCCCAGCCAAAGGAACCCAGGCCGGGCAACCGGACGCTGTCGGCGGTGATGTTGACCTGCTCCGAGCCGTACTGGAAGTTGTTCAGCTTGTCCGTGGTGAGGAATGAGGTCCCGGCGTAGGCAGCCTCGGAGCCCAGCACCCGGTCCAACTCGATAGCGTGACCGCACGACTCGTGTATCTGCAGACCCAATTGGGAGGCGCCGACGATCAGCGTCGTGACCCCGGACGGACAGTGGTCCGCGGACAAGAGCGCCACCGCCTCCGTGGCGGTCCGCTCGGCATTGCCGGCCAGGTCCATGGCGGCCACGAATTCCCACCCAGCGCAACCCTGCTGCCGCATGGATTGGGGATAGGAACGCCGCTGCACCTCGCCTTTGCCCCTGGCGGTGGCCATGATGCCGCCGCCGGCCTCGTAGATGGTCTGCCGGACGTGGGCGCCCTCGCTGTTGGCGAAGGTCTTATGCTCTCTGATGAAGATCAGGTTGCCGGTCCGGGCCGATATGCCCTTCACCGAGCCCATGCGCCGGTCAGCTTCCAGCAGCAACCCCAGCTTGTCCTCCGATGAGATGGAGAAGGGGTCTGTCTGGATGGGGGTGGTGTACACGCCCCGGCTGGTCACCGGCGGCCCCAAGGACACCGGCCCGTTAGTGGACTGCGCCGAAGCCCTGGCGATCTCCACCGCCAGGCTGGTGGTCCGGTCCACCTCGGCCGGAGAGACGATGTTGGTTGAGGCGAACCCCCATGAGCCGTTGACCAGCACCCGCACACCGATGCCCTGGGATTCGTCGTTGCTGAGGGTGTCGACCACTCCCGTGCGCACCACGAACCGCTCCTGGTTGGTCTCAACCAGCCTCACGTCGCAGTAAGACGCGCCCTTAACCGAGGCTAGGTCCAGAGCTCGGGATAAAAAATCATCCATGGGCATGCCCTTCTCCTGGTTGCAGGTTAGGGACGCCACAGATAGCAAAAAGCGGTTTAAGTTTACCCGCATGCCGATACATCATTTATCGTAGTTCAGGCCACCGGAATATCGTTGGGATACGTCCATTAAAGTGGACATCATGGATACAGACGGCTTGGATTTTCCTGTCCGCTTCCCGATGCCGCGGACCCTGGGGCGCGGGGAAGCGCGTCCCAGTCCGGAAAGGCGAAAATGGCGGTTCTGACACGCCAAGGATTGTACGTGCCGCAGGCGATGAGGGGAAGTATCCCGCAGGTATCGGGAGTCCGTATACGACTCACTCAGGAGCGGGCGCCAATAGGACAGCCGCCCCCACCGTAACATTTCCCCGCCTCGGAGTCTTGCCTTAAAATTGTCATTCTGAGGAGCGCCGCAGGCCGACAAGGAATCTCGTTTTACGATCTAGCCCGGTTGAACCAGAGCAATGAGACCCCTCGCTTCGTCCGATTCCATCCCCCGATGCATCGGGGTCGACCGTTGGGCGGAGCTCTGGGTGACGGCGGGCTGTGCGCTTCTAGGAAACTTGAGGCAGTTCCCCTCGCAGGAGAGGGATCGCTATTCTGGTTGGGGGCTCGCTAGCCCGGCCGGAGTTTGAAGCGCTGGATCTTGCCGGTCGCGGTCTTCGGCAGCTCGTCGACGAAGTTGACCCACCGGGGGTATTTGTAGCGGGCCAGGCCGTCTTGGCAGTGCTTCAGCAGGTCTTCGGCCAAGGAATCGGAGGCGTCCTTCGGGTCGTTTAAGACCACAAAGGCTTCGGGTTTGATCAGTTCGTCGGTGTCGGGACGGCCCACGATGGCGGCCTCCAGCACCTTGGGGTGTTCGATCAGGCGGCTCTCTATCTCCACCGGAGAGCACCAGATGCCGCCGACCTTCAGCATGTCGTCGCTGCGGCCGCAGTAGACATAGTAGCCGTCGGGGTCTTGGAAGTAGGTGTCGCCGGTGTTGAGCCACCCGTCCACCATGGTCTCCGCCGTCTTTTGTGGGTTATTCCAGTAGTGAGGGGACGTGGAATCACCGTGTATCAACAGCCTTCCAGCCTCCCCGGTGGACACCGTTTCGTTCTCGTCGTTCAAGATCTTCATGCGGTAGCCTGGCACCGGCTTTCCGCTGGTTCCGGGGCGGTAGTCGTCCATGGTGTTGGAGATGAAGATGTGCAGTGCCTCGGTGGAGCCGATGCCGTCAAGGATCAGGGTGCCGGTCTTTTCCTGCCAGCGCCGGAGGATGTCGGCAGGCAGGGCTTCTCCGGCTGAAACGCAGCACCGGACCGAGGAAAAATCCCGTTCCTGCTGGTTTACCGTGTCCTCATCCAACACCCGCAGTTGGGCGGCATATAGGGTCGGCACGCCAAAGTAGAGGGTGGGCTTGTGCTCCTTGATGATCTGAAAGGTCATGTCCGGAGAGGGACGCTGGCCGCTGAGGACCGCGGTCCCGCCGACCCACAGAGGGAAAGTCATGGCGTTCCCCAGCCCGTAGGCGAAGAACAGCTTGGCGGCGGAGAAACAGATGTCTTTCTGATTCATTCCAAGGGTGTCCACGGCGTAATGGACGCAGGTGGCGGCGATGTCGCGGTGGCGGTGCACCGCGCCCTTGGGCCGTCCGGTTGAGCCTGAGGAGTAGAGCCAGAAGCATTCCGAGTCCGCCGTGGCCGGGGCGGGCTTCAGGATTGTGGAGTACCCCTCCATCAGGCCGGACATTCCGCTGGGGCCTTCGGTGCAGAGGATGAAATCAGGTTGATGCCCGGAGGCGGCGAGGGCGGGGGCGACTTCGGACTGGTATTCCGGTGAGTAGACCAGTCCGGCGCATGCCGAGTCCTCGATCATGAACCGGTAGTCGTCGGCCCGCAGCAGGGTGTTCAGGGGCACTGGCACCAGGCCAGCCTTGATCGCGCCCCAGAAGAGGTAGAAGAATTCGGGGCAGTCTTTAACCACCATCAAGATGCGGCCGCCGGGCTGAGAGGCAAACGCACCGAGCAGGTTGCCGCATCGGTTGACCCGTTCGGCCAGTTGCTGGTAAGTGACCTGTTCTTCGACCCCTTCTTCGGCGTCTGGGTTACCAGCGTCGGCGTTGATTATGGCGGGGTAGCCGCCCCGGCCTTCCGCCAGGTGACGGTCGATCATGTGGACCGCCACGTTGAAGACCGGCGAGTACTCGATCTGGGACGGAGTGGTCGAATGATCGACGGTTACGCTATGGTCCGCCATCGCATCACTCCTGAAGCAAGCGCCGATTTAATTAAACCTGACATATTCATAGTCCCAGGGCTTGCCGTTTATGCCCCGGACCGGAGGGGCGATCCAGGCGGCGATCTTCCCCGGCTCGGTCACGCGGTTCATCAAGGAACCGATGAACGTTTGGTCCTCGGCGGTGGGCAGCCATTCGCCCCGCTGGGCCTGCCACTCGGCCTCGTTGATGACCTCGCCTTGGGGCGTCACATTGATGCCCGCCGACGTTCCGATGTAGCGGTTAAAGAACC
>JACZYV010000105.1:0-10941 GCA_022570905.1 Chloroflexota bacterium | reverse complement strand
AGCGAGCTCTACCTGGCCGACGAGATGTTCCTCAGCGGCACGGCGGCCCACCTGACGCCGGTTGTGGAACTGGACCGCCGGAACATCGGCGACGGTGAGCCTGGCCCCATCACGACGGCGCTGCAGAAGATGTATTTCGATGTCGTGGTGGGCCGGAACCCCAAGTACCTTCACTGGTGCACAGTGGTTTCGCCCCAAGTAGTGCCGGCCTAGGAAACAGGGGCGGATACTTTCTGACTAGCAAACCGACGGACGCCCGATGTTGAGGGCGTCCGTTTTTTTACCGGCTATTTCCCGAGGGAGTATCGTGATTTGACCTGGATCGGTCTGGGAATCCTTTGCTACGCCATCGGCAGCGTTCCGACCGCATACCTTTTCACCCGTTACATCCTGGGCCGGGACATCCGCCAGATGGGTGATTTCAACAGCGGCGCGGCCAACGTCTTTCGGAACGTGGGCGCCAAGGCCGGCGTGGCCGTGGGCGTCATCGACATCCTCAAGGGCGGCCTGGTGATAGTGCTGGCCAAGCTGCTGGTTGACGACACGGGGATGGAGATGATGGCCGGGGCGGCGGCCCTGGCGGGGCACAACTTTCCGGTCCACCTGCGGTTCCGGGGCGGGCGGGGCGCGGCCACCGCCGTTGGAGTGTTGATCGCCTCGCTGCCGGTAATCGGACTGCCCGTTGGCGTCCTCTGCCTGTTCTTGCTCTACTTCACCCGCAAAGTGATCTACGCTCTGGCAGTGTTCCTAGTAGCCATACCTGTCCTATCCTGGCCCGCCGGGTATTCTGTCTCCCTGGCGGTCTACGCGGTGGCTATCCCGGTTGCCGTCGGCCTGAGCCATTTCTTCACCACCCGGGTCCTGAATCGGGGCGCTGCCGGAAAAACCGGGGACGCCGGCGAATCGCCACTCCCTCAAGAATAAACCGCACTTAAATTGGAGGCAAAATGGGCTGGTCACTGCATCACCCCCACGGACTCATCTATCACGCGCCCCAGTATTGTCACCGGGGCTACACCCTGTTCGCCAACCTGCGCGGCCATGACGCCAATCTCATCGACATGGAAGGCCGCATCTGCCACCGGTGGCATTGGCCCGGCGGCATCAACTACGCCAATCTGCTGCCCAACGGCAACCTTCTGTTCTTGAGCCTGGCCCCGGACGAGAAAGGACCGATGACCGGCCTCGGCGGCCACTCGGCTGGGCTGGTGGAACTGGACTGGGACGGTAACCTGGTCTGGGAACTTGAGAACCCCTGGTTGCACCACGACTTCCAACGGCTGGCCAACGGCAACACCCTGGCCCTGATGTGGGAGGAGATGTCATCGGACACCACCTTCCGAGTGAAGGGCGGCTTCACCACCGCGGACGACCCGGTGCAGATGCTGGGCGACGTGGTGCGGGAATTCTCGCCTTCGGGGGAGGTGGTCCACGAATGGCGCGCCTGGGAGCATCTGGACTTCGACGAGGACGTGATCTGCCCCTTGGAGGGCCGGCGCGAATGGACCCACGGCAACAGCATCAACGTGACCGCCGACGGCAACTACCTGGTCAGTTTCAGACAGACCAGCACCGTGGGGATAGTGGACCGGGAGAGTGGACGGTTCATCTGGAAATGGGGCCCCGGAGAGGTATCCCACCAGCACAACCCCAGCTTCTTGGACAATGGCCGGGTCCTGTTGTTCGACAACGGCGCCCACCGCCGCGCGCCCAACACCAACTACTCCCGGATCGTGGAGATCGACCCCGCCAACAATGAGATCGCCTGGGACTACCGCGGGGAGCCGGCCATCTCTTTCTACAGCTACCAGATCAGCGGGGCCGAAAGACAGCCCAACGGCAACACCCTGATCTGCGAAGGGGCCACCGGACGGTTCATCGAGGTGACCTCAGGCAACCAGATAGTGTGGGAGTACATCAATCCGCTGATGGCCGATAGCGGCAGGCTGGCCGGTGGCAGTTCATCGGGCCAGGCCAATTCGGTCTTTAGGGCCCACCGGTTCGCACCCGGCGACCCGGCGCTGGAGGGACGAGACCTGGACCCGGCCCTCTATGCTAACTTGAACCGTATATTGGGCGCGAGCTAGGTATGGGACGAAGCGGCCAGCACCAGCAGGCCGCCGTCGTCTTCCAGCCGGCCTTCCGATAAAAGCCCGCTGATTATCGAGTCGCACCGGTCCTTCATGGCGTCGGTGGTGCGGCTGTAACCCAACAACTTGAAAACGGCTGCGGGCGCCTGCTCCCTGGCGATTCCGTAAGACTGTCCCACCACCACGCAGACGGCCTCGGCCAATTCCTCGTCTGAGACCATTTCAAGCTTGCGGGACGCGGGAGGAAGGCCCGACCGGTCCCGGACCGGCGGCTTGGTCATGCCGGCGCTCCAGAGGAAGTCTCCGCGCCGCAGGACTTGGCCCGACTGGACCAGTTCGTCAACCGCTTCCTCCATGGCCGCCTGCACCCGTTTGCCCGGCCGCTTGACGCCGGCTTCCGTGAATATGCGGCGCGCGGCCTCGACGACATGGACCGGGCTCTCCTTCTGGACAACCTCGGCGGTCCAAAGAGCCAGCGATAGCGTGGACGCGGCGGCTAGGTCCTTGTCCTTGCGTTTAAGACTGGGCCGGGCAGTCTGGTATTCGGTAACCTGAGGGACCGCCGCCGGCGCGGGAACGTCATCGCGGACGATTGTCTCGGTTGATTCGACGGGCTTTGGTTCTGGGGCAGCGGACTCGGCCGGTGTTTTGGGGGCGCCGATGGCCGCCAAGACCCGCTCTAGCTCCCGCTGCGGATTGCTGGCCCATTCCGGGCTCCAGGCGCGGTGCAAGCGCCAGCCAAGCCCTTCCAGGACCTGAGGCCGCAGCCGGTCGCGGTCGCGGGCTGATCGGGCGCTGTCGTAAGACGGGCCGTCGCATTCGATACCCAGGATGTAACGCCCCGGCCGTTCCGGGTCCGAGACCGCCAGGTCCACCGTGCCGGTGCCCCATCCCGGAGACTCCGCCACCAGATATCCATTCTCAGTGATGGCCTCGGCAAGCGACTTCTGGAATGGGGTAATGGGGTCAGCCTCGTCGCCGGATGTAGTGACCCCGTCTTCAGTTTCCAATATTCCCCGATGGGCGAAGGCCAGAAAAGTGCGCAGCGCCCGGACTCCCTGAGACTGAGTGCGCTCCAGGTCGATGTCGTCCTCGGTCATATTGGTGAACACTTCACAGCGCCTCCTGGCCCGGGTGATCAGGACGTTGAGCCGGCGCTCCCCACCCTCCCGGTTGAGGGGCCCGAAATTCAGGTCCACCCGGCCGTCTTCCGCCCGGCCGTAACCGATGCTGACCATGACCACATCCCGTTCGTCGCCCTGCACCGTTTCCAGGTTCTTGACGAAGAACGGCTCGTCGGGGTGGGACGCGAAGAAACTCTCGGCCGACGGGTCTTCCCGCCGCAATTCATCCAGATGGTCGAGGACCTCTCTGGTCTGGGCCATGCTGAAGGCCGCCACTCCCAGGGATAGCTCTGGCCTGGTTCTCGCATGCTCCATGACCGCCCGGGCCACTGCTTCGGCTTCCAGGGGATTGGAGCCGGTGGTCCCCCGGCCGTAAACCGTGTCGGGCAGATGATGAAAGAACAGGCCGGTGTCCTCCCGCCCGGCGTCGGGGCTGGGGAACAGCACCAATTCGCCGCCGTAGAACTCGTGATTGGAGACCGCGATCAGGGAGTCGTGGCGGCTGCGGTAGTGCCAGCGCAGCATGCGGCTGGGCGCGTTCTGGGCCGCGAACAAGCCGAGGATGCTTTCGATATCGCTGGTCAACTCGTCTTCGCTGTACTCCTCCACCTGACCGGCGGTCTCGAAGAATGGGGTCGGCGGAAGTTGTTGGCTATCGCCCACCACCACCACCTGGCCGCCCCGCATCACCGCCCCCAAAGCGTCCACCGGCTTCACCTGGCTGGCCTCGTCGAACACCACCAGGTCGAACTTGATGCCGCCGGGACTGAGGTAGGCGGCGATGGAGAGCGGGCTCATCATGAAAACGGGCTTGATCGCCTGGATGGGATTGCCGGCCCGTTCCAGGAGCTGGCGGATGGGCAGGTGGCGGCGGCGCATCTCGAACTGCCGCCGAAGCACCGCCAACTGGCCTCCGCCCTGGTTCCTGGGCATCCGCTCCCAATGGGCCTGGGCCAGCCGGGCGCGGTTGTGGACCAGGACCCGGCGGTCCAGTTGTTGGAAGCTCTCCCTTATCTGGCCGTGAGCAGCGCCATCAAAAGAGCGTAGTTCGGCCCGTTCTTTCAGGGCCCGCTCCCAGAGGCCCTCGTACCAAGCGCGGTCGTAAGTGTCTGGCAGGGCGTTTTCACCGGCGGTCCACAGGTAGGCCGCCTCCAATATACCCTGGAGCCCTTCGGCCTGACAGTCCGCGCCCTGGACGTTCAGGCGGACCATGTCATGAACGCTCTCCAGGTCCTCCAGACAACCGGTGGCCAACCGAAGCTGCTGTTCCAACGATTGCTCGGCCAGGGCTCCGGGCTGCTGGAAGCGCCGGAAAACGTCGAGGTCCATGCCAAGGGCTGCATCGGCGGCGGCCTTGCGGAGGTCCGTCACGGCCTGGCCGATGCGGGAGGCCATCTCAGGCAGTTGCTTCGAGACCGGCCCCCAGGACAGATAATCCAACAACCTTTGAGGCATCCCGCCGCCGGATACGTCGCTATGAAGCTGCAACAGCCAATGGGTGACGGCCGTCAGTCTCGGCCAGTCTGAGTCCTTGCCCTTCCAATCTTCACCGAATAGCTCGAGGCCGAGAGCGTTGTGCTCCTCGAACACCGCATCACATCGCTGGTGAGATTGCACCGCGGCCACCATGGCCAACAGATTTTTGGCGCCTGTCTTTCCGCCTGGCGTCTGCAATGCGGCAAGCCGGTCCTTGGTGCGGCGGTATTCGGAGATGAGCAAGCGCCATGGTTTGACCCCATCGGTCTCCAGCACCAGTCTGTCGGCGGAGAGGTCCTCTTCCCAGGCCTCGGGTTTCAGCACGGTCCCGTATTCGGCTTTCAGTTCGGCCATGGCCGAACCTGACTCCACAAGACTTCTGACAACGTCCGGACGCTGAGTCCAGAGTTGGCTTTTTACTTCCACGCTCCCTAGATCCGGCGCTTCCGTCGCTCTTAGTGCCGCTGCCACCAACCGTTCCGTCTCAGCCAGGTCTGCTGGGTCGGAAAACCACATGGTCTGGACCAGTATGCCGGTCCGGTCCGTCAGGTTTTCCTGCGCCGCCTTGTATGCTTCGAGATTGGCTTTCAAACTGTCCTGGGCCGCTGGCAGCGATTCCTTCAGCTTTGAGCCCCAGAATGGGTGGTCACGGGGCGGGCCCATGGCTGTCACCCTAGCCTGCAATTCCTCGACCAGGCCCCGCTTGCGGCGGTACTCGGATTGCGGCCATTGGCCGATGTCAGAGACCGGTGTCTCTGGGGATGCGGCTGCCGCGCTTGCCAGCAACTCCCCCGCCGCTTGGAACGGGGTGACGCCGGATTCTCCAATAGTCCGGTTGATGGCCTCACAATAGCCGTTCAGCCGCTCCCTCAGGCGGGTCAATTCGGCCACGTCCTCCGTGACTGCGCCCGTGCGGGGGCGGCCCAGTTCCAGCGTGCGGGCCAACTCGTCCAGCACCGTTTTCTTGGCCGTTTTGTGGCTGTGCAGCTCCAAGCAGGCATCGCCCAGCCCCACGTTGTCCAACCGGCGTTTCACCACCTCCAACGCCGCCATCTTCTCGGACACGAACAGCACCGTCCGGCCGTGGCCGACGGCCTCGGCAATCATATTCGTGATGGTCTGCGATTTTCCGGTGCCGGGCGGTCCTTGGACCACCAAGTTTATTCCTTGGTTCACGTCCAGGAGAGTCAGGGTCTGGGAGCCGTCGGCATCTACAACGTGATAGCTGTCGCCAGCCGCCAAAAAGGAATCCAAGTGGTCGTCGCCTCCGATGAGGGGCGCCGGCTCGTCGAAGCCGTCCTCCAATAGGGCGCCGATGATTGGGTGTTCGGCGGGGGATGTATCGTCGGGCCAATTCTCCACATCAAGGTCCCGGTACATCAGGAACTTGCTGAAGGAGAAGAACCCCAGGGCAACCCGGTCACGGTCAACGGTCCAGCCGTCCAGCCCATGGACCGCTGCGGCGACCGAGTCGAAATAGGCCCCGGTGTCCAGGCCTTCCGCCTCGGGCAACTCCGGCAGGGCGATCCCGAACTCCAAACGGAGCTTTTCGCGGAGCGAAACGTTGGACTCAGGGTCATCGCCGGTGTGACGCAACTGGAACTGTCCCCGGGGGTTGGTCCGTTCCAGGGTGACGGGCAGCAGGACCAATGGGGCGAGACGGGGCTCTGTGTTCCCTCCGTTGTCCAGCCATTGCAGCATGCCCAGAGCCAGAAATAGGGTGTTCACCCCCTGCTCCTGGATGAAAGAGTTGGCCAGGCGGTAGGTGGAAAGCAGACGCCGGTCCAGTTCGGCGGCCGGATGAACGGTGGTCAATTGCAGGTGGCGCCGGCCGTCAGCAGTGGAATCTTCTGAGCCCGGCTCAGGGACCAGCACCGCGGCCCGTTCTTCCTCCGCCAGCGCGTGAATGATTTCCTGTGGGGTATGGCCCTGCAACCCGGCTCCCCTTGAGCGGAGCAGCCGGTAATTGAGCAGTGGGTTCCGCATCCCCAGGTCCAGGAGGTCACGGCGCGCCGCCTCCAGCTTGGCCCCCACCGAATGGGAGTGGCTTTGGTGGGCCGTGGATAGCTCCTCCATGCTCTGCACCAGCGGCAGCAGGAGCGCGGTGGAATGGTCCCTTTCCAGATAATCGAGAAGCCCCGCCGGGACCGACCCGCCATCTATCTCGTCTCCGATCTTTCGGCGCCAGAGAGCTACGGTCTCCAACCCTGGCCAGGATTGGGGACCGGTGATGCGGCTCTGGCTGAATAGCGAAATTCCCAGGGGCAGGTGGCGGTCTATAGTCCGGCCATACTCCTGGGAATCGATGACGGCGTTCAACAGAGCCATCTGGCCCGCCAACTGGGAGGGCGGCGAGGAAAGGCACATCCGGGAGAGGACGCCTCGGGCCTGGCGGTACTTTCCGGAGAGCAACCGGGTACGGCGGCCACCGGCCTCGGCCAGGGTTTTCTTTACTTCGGCTACATCCTGGGTCCAGGCCTCGGGGGTCAGGTAGCGTCCGAATTCCGTCCGGATAAAGGACAGCGCCGTTCCAGCAGCCAGAAGTTCTTCCAGCTCGGACCGGTGGCTGTCCCACTCCGGGGCCTTGAGGTTTACGCCGCTTAGATCAGGGGCGTCAATGGCCCGGTGGGCCGCCAGGATGAGCGCTTCCCGTTGGGTCTGGCCCCTTGGTCCGGGCAGCCCCATGGTCCGGGCAAGTTCGCCGGCAGCGTCCTCCAGACTCTGGAGTGTCTGGCGCTTCGAGCCACGCTGCCGGTCCGGTCCGGTTTCCCGGCCTCCGGCCCGCTGCTCTGGCTCCGGGAACTGGTCCCGGCTAGTTCCTGTAGACATAACACCACGTTAGCACACCACCCTTTTTGCAGGCCAGTCGTCCGTTGCATAGCCTGCGGAAGATTGGTCGACATAACCCATCAATCACCATGTTATACTCGGAAAATTACGGGTGAATTACGGGGCGTCAGGCAGGTCAGCCAACGCCCACCAATGGTGGAAAGTGATGGACGCATTCGACATGTCCCAGATCGTGGACGGCCACCGGCGGAACGGGGAACTGTATCACGAGTTTCTCCGGGCCAAACGTCTCAGTGTCGGCCTGTACGTCTTGGAGGCCGGGGCCACCGATCCCCAGGTCCCGCATACCGAGGATGAGGTCTATTACATCGTGTCGGGGTCAGCAATGATCGAGGTGGCCGGAGAACACCGCCCGGTGAGCGCCGGATCGGTTATCTATGTGGATGAGCAGGTGGACCACCGCTTCCACTCCATCACCGAAGACCTCAGTGTTATCGTGGTTTTCGCGCCGCCTCGCCGTTCTCTGGCAGTCCAGAATTAGGAGCAATATAGTGTCCGAATTAGAGATAATGGGCATGATTGGCGTCAACCGGGAGCGTGATTCCTCCCGGGGCGTGACGGTCAGCCTTTTCGGCGGCGGCATCAATCCCGCCGACGAGATTCCCGCCGGGATCGACCCGGACTACATCGCCGAGTTCTCCCAGGCCCACGAGGCCAGCGGTTTCGACAAGGTGCTGATCGGGTATTCCTCGGCCACGGCGGAGGGATTCGCCGTCGCGGGATACGCAGCGTCCCGAACTAAGACCCTGGGATATCTCATCGCCCACCGGCCCGGTTTCGTGGTCCCCACGCTGGCCGCACGCCAGA
Source organism: Chloroflexota bacterium (assembly GCA_022570905.1). Taxonomy (GTDB): domain Bacteria; phylum Chloroflexota; class Dehalococcoidia; order Lucifugimonadales; family UBA3495; genus UBA9611. The sequence continues at coordinate 2,594 of JACZYV010000105.1, read as the reverse complement.
TAGCTACTCTGGACCAACTGACCGGAGGCCGCATCGCCATGCACATCATCAGCGGCGGCAGCGACGTTGAGCAGCGGCGGGACGGCGACTGGATAGACCACGACGCCCGCTACCGGCGCACCGACGAGTACATGGAGGTCTTGAAGCGGGTCTGGACCGAGACCGCGCCCTTCGACTACGACGGAGAGTTCTACCGGTTTGAACAGAACCTCAGCGAGGTCCGGACCTTCCAGAAACCCCACGTCCCCCTTTACTTTGGCGGGGCGTCGGATGTGGCCAAGGAGGTCGGCGCGAAACGGGCCGACGTCTACGCCCTCTGGGGGGAGCCGCTGGAGGCCATAAAAGAACAGATAGCGGACATCCGGGCGCGGGCCGCCAAGTACGACCGCACCATCCGTTTCAGTGTTTCCGTCAGACCCATCCTGGGGGACACCGAAGGCGAAGCGTGGGAACGGGCCAGAGGCATCCTGGAGCGGGTCAAGGCATCGGTGGGAGACACCATCGGCCCAGGGAAACCGGCCAGGCTGCAATCTGAGGGATCACGGCGTTTGTTGGATTTTGCGGCCAAAGGAGATATCCATGACAAACGTCTTTGGATGCCCATCGCCGCCACCACCGGGGCCGCCGGCAGCACCACCGCTCTGGTGGGCACCGCCGAACAAGTGGCCGAGTCTCTGCTGGCCTACCATCAGGCCGGGGCCTCCGCCTTTATCATCCGGGGCTTTGACCCACTGCAGGACACCATCGACTGGGGAAAAGAGTTGATCCCAATGATGCGTGACGGCGCGGCGGCGCTCGCTAAGTAGCCTACAGCCCCTCCAACTCCAGCAATCCCTCCAGAAGGCCAAAGAACCGGGCTGCGTCAACTTGTTGCGGCAGAGATATCTCGCCCGGCCCGCCCGTCTCTGAAGTCGCTCCCCAGGACTCGTTCTCTTCCAGGCCAACGTCCAAGTCCACCTTGGCAACCGTGGCGATGGCTGGCTCCAGGGCGATGGCCAGAGCCAAGGGGTCGTAGAACTCGAACCATTGCCTGGCGGGCTCCCGCCGAAACCAGCCCTGCAGGAGGTCCAGGGTCAGGCGGCCCAGGGGGTGAGCGGAGCGCAGGTCAAGCGCCCGTTCCCGGCTGATTCCAACCTGACGGCAGGCCGCCAGGTCAACCAGAGTGATGGGCAGACGGCTGGAGAGCACGATCTCGGCGGCCACCGGGTCGCTGTAGAAATTGAACTCGGCCTTGGAAGTGACGTTGCCGGGCGTGTTCACGGCGCCGCCCATAACCACGATGTTCTTGGCCTGCCCCAAAGCGGACGGGTGTTCACGCAATAGGCGGGCTAGATTGGTCAGCGGTCCCAGGGCGACAAGCACAACCTCACCGGGTTGGCGGGTCAGCCGGTCGTTCAGGAATCTGACCGCCCCTTCCCTGAAAATCTTTGCCCTGAATGCTGAGACCGGCCAAGAGATTTGGCAGTTAGATCCTTTTATAGGTGGAAAAACCAGCGGCGTAAATAGAGGCGTAACTTACTGGGAAGACGGTGACGATAAACGCATTTTATATGTCGCCGGCCCACATCTCTATGCACTTAACGCGGCCACGGGTGAGCCGATAAAAAGTTTCGGCACGGATGGTAAAGTCGATATTCGAGAAGAACTGGATCGCGATGTTTTTCCTCTACTAACAGTTTCAGCCACCACTCCCGGCGTCATTTACAAAGACCTGCTCATACTGGGCAGTATCGTTGATGACGGCCCCAGCCATGGCGCTCCGGGACATGTCCGCGCTTTTAATGTGCGGACGGGTAAACGTGAATGGATTTTTCATACGATTCCGTATCCCGGTGAACCCGGGCATGAAACATGGCCCCGGGATGCATGGAAAAAGATTGGCGGCACGAATGCCTGGGGCGGGTTTACATTGGACGAAGAACGGGGAATGGTTTTCTTCGGCACGGGTTCGCCCTCATATGATGCTTATGGCGGCGACCGGGAAGGTAAAACCCTGTACGGCAATTGCATCATGGCCTTGAAAGCGGATACAGGCGAGATGGTTTGGTATTTTCAAACCGTGCACCACGACTTGTGGGATTACGATATTCCCTGTCCACCAAATCTGGTAACAATCGAACACAACGGCAAAATGATAGATGCCATCGCGCAACCGACTAAAATGGGGCATCTCTTTGTGCTTGATCGCGATACGGGAAAACCGATTTTCCCGGTGGAAGAGCGCCCTGTAAAACAATCGGAAATTCCCGGGGAACACACTTGGCCCACCCAGCCGTTCCCGGTAAAACCCCCGGCATACGCTAAGCAGGGATTCACTGAAGAAGACATAACCAATTTGTCTCCCGAAGCTCACGCTGCCATCTACAAAGATTTTGTAAAATGGGGTCCCAATTCGCTTTTCGACCCTGCGAGTTTTGAAGGCACCATTATCATGCCCCAGTTCAATGGCGGTACCGATTGGGGAGGAGCGGCTTTCGATCCGGAGTCGTGCATCTTATACGTCAATGCAAGCGATGAAGCGGAGTGGACGTCGATGACTAAATCAGTGCCGTCGGACCAGATCACCCTTAACCGATTCGGCAGAAACTTATACA